>NZ_DGNN01000024.1:0-108903 GCF_002388965.1 Leisingera sp. UBA4491
GCCGCGGCGGCGGCCGCGGCCGGTTGCACCGCTGCCGGGGCCGGGACCGCCTGGGCGGATTGCGGCTCCGCTGCCACGGCGGCCAGGACAGGCAGGCGGACGCCGGGCAGGCTGGCGGCAGGCGCGGAGGTGCTGGCGAGCATGTCGGGCAGAGCCTGTGCAGGGGATGCCGCAGCGGCCTGAGCGGCAGCGGGTGCAAGGCTGGTTGCTGGCGGGGCGGCAGAGGCGAGGCGGCCGGCTGCGGGAGCTTTCGAATGCGCTTTGGACAGCGGGATGCTGCCTGCGCTGAGGCCTTGGCTTTGCGCTTGAGATTCAGGGGCTTGCTTGCCTTTCGCCGCCTGCGGCACGGCCTCGGACCGCGGGATGCGGTGGGCCTGCAGGTTGAGGGCGCTTTCCGGTGCGGGCTGCTGCGGCAGCGGACCAGGAGAGAGCGAGTTCAGCAGCGCGGCGGCTCCGCCAGCGTGGACCAGGGCGGAGGCCGCAAGCCCCAGCACCCATATGGCCGGGGTGCGCATCACCCGTCCGTTTCCGGGGTGACGACCAGCACCACCTCGCGGAATCCCAGCGCTTCGCCCTCAGCCACCAGCGGCAGCACTTTGCGCAGTTCAGCCGCGCGGTGGGCGTTGATGCGCAGGCGCAGCTCCGGATCGTCTGCCAGCAGGGCGGAGAGGGCAGGGGAGAGGGCGCTGCGGGCGATCGCCTCCCCGTCGAGCGCCAGGGCGCCTTGGGCGGAGATGGCCAGGGTGACGCCGCCCGAGGGCATATCGCGGCCGGTGACGGCGGTGGCGGGGCGGACGTCAAACGGGGCGGTTGCGTCCATCCGGCCGATCAGCATGAAGAAGACCAGCAGGAAGAACACCACGTCGATCAGCGCGATGATGGTTTCCGAATGCGGGTTGCGGGCCGGGCGGTTGAGCTTCATGGCGCCGCCTGCAGCCGCAGCACGCGCAGGCGGGTGACGCCGGCCAGGGCGGCGCTGTCCATCACCGTGATCAGCGCCTGGGTCTGCGCCGCACCGGAGGGCAGGATCACCACCTGGGTCAGCGGTTCCCCGGCCACGGCGGCGGCGAGGGCGGCTTGCAGGGTTTCCGCGTCCAGCGCGGTGCCGCGCAGTACCGGCACGCCGTCGGCGCCGAGGCGGATCATCAGGGTGCCTGCCGGGGACTGGGGAGTGCCCGCAGCGCCTTCGGAGGGTTTCACCGCCGGGATCATGTCGAGGTTCAGGTAGGTGGAGGTCACCATGAAGAACACCAGCAGGATCAGCATTACGTCGATCATCGGCACCAGCGAGATCAGGGCGCGGGGGCGGGCGGGCCGGTTGAGGGTCATGCCGCCCTCGAAGCCATTCCCCTACGGAGGCTCGCGCCCGGTTCCGAGGGGGGGCGCATTCGCGCCCGCCCTGTGGGGCGGGGCCGGGCGCGAACCGGACCGCAAGCGGTCCGGTGAAGAATTGACTGAGAGCAAGAGGCCATTTTTAACGCGACCCGTCGATCAGCAGCAGGCGGCCGGCGGCGCTTTCGATGGCTTGCGCGGCGGCGTCGATGCGGGCGGCGAACAGGCCGGCGGCGACGGCGGCGGGGATCGCCACCATCAGGCCCGCGGCGGTGGTCAGCAGCGCCTGCCAGATGCCGCCGGCAAGCACCGAGGCGTTGGCGGCGCCTTGCGCCAGCTCCAGCTCCTGAAAGGACTGAATCATGCCCAGAACGGTGCCGAGCAGCCCTAGCAGCGGGGCAACCATGGCGATCAGCTCCAGGAGGCGGATCAGGGAGTTCATGCGGCTGACTTCCTCATTGCCGCGGCGTTGCAGCTCATCCTGCAGCAGCGGGCCGCGCAGGCCGTCCTGCAGTGCCTGCATGGCATAACCCATCACCCGGCCGGCGGGGGATGGGTCGGTCCCGATGCTTTGCTGAGCACGTGTGCGGTCGCCGTCCCGCCACAGGTCCAGGGCCTGTTCGCGGGCCGCCGCGCCGGAACGCACCGGCCAGAGCTGGATCAGCTTCACCGCGATCACGGTCACCGACAGCAGCGACATCAGCGCCAGAAGCGCAATCACCGGGCCGCCGGTGCCAAGCATATCCCAGGTGCCGCTCATGGCTTATTTCACCAGCGGCGCGGCGGCGCGGGAACCGAGCTCGAGGATCGGGAAACAGTCGATCTGGTCCTCGTTCTGGGGCTGGCAGGAGGTGATGTCATGCAGCAGGATTTCAGAGATGTTGCCGCAGGCGATTTCCGGAATCTCGAACAGTTTCAGGGTGGTGCGCTGGACCGGCAGCGGGGCGGCATCAATCGACAGCAGCCGGTCGATCACCCCCTGGCCGTCGAGAATGGCGAGCGACATCTCGAAGCCTTCGAAGCTTTTGCCGGTCTGGTTGCGGAACAGGAAAAAGGCGCGGCAGCCGCCGCCCTCGATCTCCTCGGTCTTGTTCAGCTCGACCCGCAGCGGGCCGGTTTCCGCCGCGGCGGCGAGCGGCAGGCAGATCAGGGCGAGGGCAGTCAGCAGGCGGGTCAGGGGCATCACTGTCTCCGGGGTGCGGTGGGAGGCCCAGCCCGCAACCGCTGCGGGCCGGGCTGTTGTTCGGGTCAGGCCAGGGCTGTCAGCGCCTTTTCGATGCGGTCCATGGCATCGCGGGCGGAGTCGAGGTCGCGGCGTTTCAGGTGCCGGGCGGCCACGTGCAGGGCGCGGGCCAGCCGGCTGCGGGCCTTGCCCGGGGCGCGGGCGACGCTGGCCTGCAGCGACTGGGCGCGCTTGACCTGCGCGCCCAGGCTGCGCTGGTCCATTTCGCGCTGGCCGCGTTTCATTGCTTTGGCCTCGTCCTCGCGGTCCTTGCCGGTGCGGGCGACAGCGCGTTCGATCACCAGGATCATCGTCTCAGCCTCCTGCAGGCGGCCCTGGTTGATCAGGCTGACGGATTTCGCCAAGGCGCGCTTGAGCTTCAGCTCCAGCGGGCCGGGGGCGAGGCTGATCCGCGGCTGGATGCGCTTGAGGCGGCGTTTCAGCGGCGCGACGGCCTTTTCGCCGATGTCCGGGGCAGAGATGCCGGCGGCGGTCTCCTCTGTCACCTGGCCCTCGGGCTTTTCCGGCTTGAGACTGTCCAGCAGGTTGCCGCCGTCGTCGTAGAACAGCACGTTGACCTTGGGCTTGCCGCGCTTGAGGAATTTCTTCAGCTCAGTGATCATGCGCTGCGGCGCGGTTTCGCAGATCATCTCCATCGCGCCGGAGCGCACCACATAGGTTCCCCAGGCCATTGGCGGCCCGCCGCCTTCCTTCTTCATCGGGGGTTTCAGGGTTTCCGGTTTCTTGCCCGGCTGGATCATCAGAAGCGGGTCTTTGCTCTGGTCCAGACAGAAGGCAAAGCTCATCCTTTTCTTGGCGCCCTCGCGGACCATCGCTTTGACTTCCTTGCCGGAAATGCGCTCAATACTCATTATTCACCCGCCTCAAAAAGGTGTGAAAACATTTGACTTTAGGATGCCGATAAGGCTCTCTTGGGGTCAAGTTTTTGTTTGAGATTAGGGCATCCTTAACCGCCAGTTCTGAAAAGGGTGGGGGGCTGCTTGACGTTACGTTAACAAGGCCGCAAAACCGGAAGAAAAAGCGGGGGGGCGATTAGATGGATCCGGCAGTATTGCTGCAGTCCAAAGGGGACGATTCGCCCAGCGGCGACAACCTCGAATACGACCCGGCCTTCACCGAGATGGAGCTGGCGGCTCAGCCCGGGGAAGAATCCGTTGTCGGCAATGAGACGATCGCCGCCACGGATCCGGATTACCGCGAAGTTCAGAAGAAAGCGCTGGAGGTGCTGGAGCGCAGCCATGATCTGCGCGCGGCGGTGTTCCTGGGCGATGCGCTGCTGCATTCCGAGGGTCTGCCCGGCTTTGCTGATGTGACCACCTATATCCGCGGCTGCCTGGAAGAGTTCTGGGAGACTTGCCATCCGGAGCTGGATGAGGATGACGGCGACCCGACGATGCGGATCAACGCGGTGCAGGACATGTGCGGCCAGCCGGACGGGATGGCGGGAGCGTCGCCGCTTTACCGCTCGCTGCGGCGGGCGCCGCTGACCGAAAGCCGCGGCTTCGGCCGGTTCTCCCTGCGCGACATCGAAATTGCCGAAGGCATGATGACCGCGCCCGCGGACATGGAGCATATCCCCGACACCGCCACCATCGGCGCCGCCTTTCAGGACAGCGATGAGGATCTCATCGCGGAGCGGCTGGCGGCCATTGAGACGGCGGAGAAGAATGTCCGGGCGATCTCGGCGGTGTTTGATGCGCAGACGCCGGGGCAGGGGCCGGATCTGAGCGCGCTGATCAAGCTGCTGCAGCAGATCGCCAAGCGGATCCGCAACTATGCCGGTGCCGGTGCGGATGAGGCTGCCGAGGGTGGCGCCGAAGAGGATGAGGCCGTGGAGGCCGGGGCAGCCGCCCCGGCTGCGGCTGCAGCGGGCCGGCCGGCGGGCGCGATCAACTCACCCGCGGATGTGTCCAACACGCTGGACCGCATCATCAGCTATTACCGGCGGGCGGAACCTTCGAGCCCGCTGCCGATCCTGCTGGAACGGTGCAAGCGGCTGGTTGGGGCCGATTTCCTCACCATTATGAAAGACATGGCCCCGCAAGGGGTGGATAACGTCCACCTGATCGGCGGCATCGAAGAAGACGATGACTGACGGACACGGCAGACAGCCGCGGCGGACCCCGCCGCGGCACCCGTGACAGCAAGACGAGCAAGGAGACCTAGATGGCCGGAAGTTCACAGAAATTCATTGCACGCAACCGGGCCCCACGGGTCCAGATCGAATATGACGTGGAGCTGTATGGCGCCGAAAAGAAGGTGCAGCTGCCGTTTGTGATGGGCGTGATGAGCGACCTGGTGGGCAAATCCGAAGTGGAGCAGCCCGCGGTGGCGGACCGCAAGTTTCTGGAAATCGACGTGGACAACTTCGATGACCGGATGAAGTCGATGGCGCCGCGCGCCGCCTTCACCGTGCCCAACACGCTGACCGGCGAGGGCAACCTTGCGGTCGACATCACGTTTGAGAGCATGGACGATTTCAAGCCCGCAGCCATCGCCGCCAAGGTGGAGCCGCTGCGCGAGCTGCTGGAAGCGCGCAGCCAGCTGTCGAACCTGATGACCTACATGGACGGCAAGACCGGCGCCGAGGATCTGATCTCCAAGATCATTCAGGATCCGAGCCTGCTGAAAACCCTGGCCGCGCAGCCGAAACCCGGCGGTGACGCCGAGAGCGAAGAATAAAAGGGGAGGACAAAGATGGCTGAAGAAGAACTCCAGGCGGAAGCCGCTGCCGGTGAAGCCGCCTTTGGCTCTGCCGAATTTGCCAACCTGCTGCAGAAGGAATTCCGCCCCAAGTCGGATCAGGCCAAGACTGCGGTGGAGAGCGCGGTCAAGACCCTGGCCGAGCAGGCGCTGGCAAACTCCGCACTGATTTCCGACGACGCGCTGCGCTCGATCGAGAGCATCGTGGCGGAGATCGACAAGAAGCTGACCGAGCAGGTGAACCTGATCCTGCACAATGAGGATTTCCAGCAGCTGGAAAGCGCCTGGCGCGGGCTGCATTACCTGGTCAACAACACCGAGACGGACGAGCAGCTGAAGATCCGGGTGATGCCGATCACCAAGAAGGAAATGTCCAAGACCCTGAAGAAGTTCAAGGGGACGGCCTGGGATCAGTCGCCGCTGTTCAAGAAGATCTACACCGAGGAATTCAGCCAGCTGGGCGGCGAGCCCTATGGCTCTTTGGTGGTGGATTATCACTTTGACCATTCCCCGCCGGACATCGAGCTGCTGGGCGAGCTGTCCAAGATCGCCGCGGCCGCGCATGCGCCGCTGATCACCGGCGCCAAGCCAACGCTGTTCCAGATGGACAGCTGGTCGGAACTGTCGAACCCGCGCGACCTGACCAAGATCTTCCAGACCCCGGAATATGCCGCCTGGCGCAGCCTGCGCGACAGCGAGGATGCCAAATACGTCGGACTGGCGATGCCGCGGTTCCTGGGGCGTCTGCCCTATGGCTCCAAGACCGACCCGGTGGAGGAGTTTGCCTTTGAGGAAGACACCGCAGGCGCAACCAGCGAGAAATACGGCTGGGTCAATGCGGCCTACGGCATGGCGGTGAACATCACCCGGTCGTTCAAGATGTACGGCTGGTGCTCGCGCATCCGCGGGGTGGAAAGCGGCGGCACGCTGGAAAACCTGCCCAGCCACACCTTCCCGACCACCGATGGCGGCGTCGATCAGAAATGCCCGACCGAGATTGCCATCGACGACCGGCGCGAGGCGGAACTGGCGAAGAACGGCATGATGCCGCTGATCCACCGCAAGAACACCGACGTTGCGACCTTCATGGGCGCGCAGTCGCTGCACAAGCCGGCCGAGTACGACGATCCGGACGCGACCGCCAACGCCAACCTGGGCGCGCGGCTGCCGTATCTGTTCGCCACCTGCCGCTTCGCCCACTATCTGAAGTGCATGGTGCGGGACAAGGTCGGCTCGTTCAAAAGCCGTCAGGACATGGAATCCTGGCTGCAGGACTGGATCAACAACTATGTTGATTTCAACGCGGATATCTCCTCGGAGAACGAGAAGGCGCGCAAGCCTCTGGCCGCAGCCGAAGTGGTTGTGGAAGAGGTAGAGGGCAACCCGGGGTATTACACCTCGAAATTCTTCCTGCGCCCGCATTACCAGCTTGAGGGGCTTTCCGTCTCGCTGCGGCTGGTATCGAAACTGCCCTCGGAAAAGGGAGGCTGATTTCCCACTCTCCAGCCTCACTCCCATCATACTGCAGTAGAGTTCTTAGTTTTTGAAAGGATAGAAAAATGGCTGCAAATATGTTCGTGCAAATCTCGGACATCGAAGGCGACGCCACCGAGGAACAGCACAAGAAATGGATCGTCGTTCAGTCCGCGAGCTGGAACGTCGAGCGTGCCGTGGAAATGACCGACCTGGGTTCGACCCAGCGGATGCATGCGAACTCCAACTTCGGCAAGGTCGAGCTGACCTCGCAGATGGGCAAGGCGTCCAACGGTCTGGCCCTGTCGGTGGCAAACGGCACCGTGCGCCCGGAAATCGTCATGCATTGGTGCCGTTCGGGTGACAGCGCCAGCCAGGGCCTGCTGGTCTATTCGACCTGGAAGTTCAAGGATGTGGTGGTGGACAGCTATTCCATCTCTGCCAGCGAAGACGGCATCCCGGAAGAGACCTGGTCGCTGGCCTATGCGTCGCTTGAGCATGAGTACAAGTCGACCAACCAGAAAACCGGTAAACTGACCACTGAAGGCACCTTCAAGTGGAACGTGCAGACCGGCAAGGTCGAGTAAAGCTTTGCGCTGGCCCCGGGCGTATCGGCGCCCGGGGTCCGTTTTTTCTGAAGCATTTGCAGCATCCATCCACGTTGCGGAGTAGAGCCCCATGACACCCGAAGAGCATCTGAAGGCCGGTGATCCCAGGGCGGCGCTGGAGGCGCTGCAAGCCAAGATCCGCGCGGACGCGAGCAACGCCAAGCTGCGGGTTTTCCTGTTTCAGCTGCTGTGCGTGCTGGGCGACTGGAAGCGGGCGATTGCCCAGCTCAAGGCGGCGGCGGGGCTGGATGAAGGCGCCACGGTGATGGCACAGGCCTACCGGGAGGCGATCATCTGCGAGGTCTACCGCGAGAAGGTCTTTGCCGGGGAGAAATCGCCGCTGATCCTGGGCGAGCCGGAGGAATGGCTGGCGCATCTGATCGAAGCGCAGAAGCTGCTGGCAGCCGGCAATCCCAAGGAGGCCGCGGAGCTGCGCGCCAAGGCGTTCGATGCGGCACCGGCCAGCCCGGGCGAGGTGAACGGCAAGCGGTTTGAATGGATCGCGGACGCTGACATGCGGCTGGGGCCGGTGCTGGAGGCGATTGTGAACGGCAAGTATTACTGGCTGCCGTTTTCCAAGATCGTCTCGTTCGAAGCAGAAGAGCCGAGCGACCTGCGCGATGCGGTCTGGACGGCCGGAACCCTGACGCTGGCGGGCGGCGGTTCGGTGGCGGCGATGATCCCGACCCGCTATCCCGGCAGCGAGAAGGCGGACGGGCTGTCGATGCTGGCGCGCGCCACCGTGTGGCAGGATGCCGGCGGGGAAACCTATACCGGTCTGGGCCAGCGGCTGCTGGCGATCGGCGATGAGGACATTGCCATCATGGACGTGCGCACACTCCGGATGGATGGGCACGGCGAAGAGAATGGCTGACAAGACACTGGCCGAGCGCCTGCAGCCCTCGCTGCTGGACCGGCTGACCGACAATGCGCCAGGCGATCAGAAGGAAACCCGCGAGAGCCGGGTGATCGACTTGGTGCGGCTCAGGGAGATCATCCAGCGCGATCTGTCGTGGCTGTTGAACACCCAGAATGTCGAAAGCCATTTCGATGCGGAGAGATACCCGTCGGTGTCGGCCTCGGTGCTGAACTACGGGCTGGTGGAGGTGGCGGGCGAAGCCTCGACCTCTGAGAAGGCGGAAGCGATCCGGCGGTCGATCAAAAAGGCGATTGCCACCTATGAGCCGCGGATCATCGACGGCTCGGTCGATGTGCGGCTGCAGGAGGGGACCGACGCCACCGAGATGACCGTCGGCCTGGAGATCCGCGCTGACATGTGGGCGCAGCCGATGCCGCTGGAGCTGTATCTGCGCAGCAAGGTCGATCTGACCACCGGCGAAGTGGAAATGGAAAGGGCGCTGTGACATGGATACACGGCTGCTGACCCATTACGAAAACGAGCTGAATTACCTGCGCGACATGGGCGCGGAGTTTGCCGCCGCCTATCCCAAGATCGCCGCCCGGCTGGGGATGGAGGGGGTCGAGGTGCTCGACCCTTATGTGGAGCGGCTGCTGGAGGGCGCTGCCTTTCTGACCGCGCGGGTGCAGCTGGAGCTGGAGCTGCAGTATCCGAACTTCACCTCGAACCTTCTGGAAATCATCTATCCGCATTACCTGGCGCCGACGCCGTCGATGATGATCGCGGCGTTTGAGCCGGATGCGGCGAACTCGGCGGTGAAAAGCGGCTATGTGCTGAAGCGCGGCGCCACCCTCAGGTCGCGGCTGACCGAGGGCGAGCAGACGCCCTGCGAATTCCGCACCGCCGCCGATCTGACGATGTGGCCGATCCAGATCACCGAGGCGCAGTGTATCGACGGCCGCGGCGAGCTGGTCGCGGCGGGCGTGGCCACCGGCTATGACGCGCGGGCGGGCATCCGGCTGCGCATCAAGCGGATTGACGGCGACCCGATCAGAAAGCTGGAGATGGACAAGCTGTCGCTGTACCTGTCCGGCTCCGCGGGCAACAGCTGGCCGCTGCTGGAGCTGCTGTGCACCCAAGTGCAGGGGATCGTGGCGCGCTCGACCGACCGGCGGGCGGACTGGCAGCTGCCGCTGCGCGGCGCCAAGGTGGTGCAAAAGGGGTTCAGCCCCGAAGAGGCGCTGTTGCCGCTGCCGCGCCGGGTCTATGACGGCTACCGGCTGCTGCAGGAATATTTCGCGATGCCGGAGCGGTTCCGCTTTGTCGAGCTGCAGGGGCTGCGGGCGGGGCTGGAGAAATCCGCCGGCAGCGAGGTGGATCTCTATATCCTGCTGCGCGAAGGCATGCCCGAGGTGGCCCCGATCGTGGTGCCGGAGGTGTTCCAGCTGAACGCGGTGCCCGCCGTGAACCTGTTTGAGAAGCGCTGCGACCGGGTGCGGATTGCGCCGATTGATACAGAGCATCACGTGATCCCGAACCGCACCGCGGGTCTCGATTTCGAGGTCTACGCGTTGCAAAGCGTGGTCGGGATCAGCGGCGAGGGCGAGGACGACGTGGTGTTCCGCCCGTTCTATTCCGCCAATGACTTCACCGCGGCGGGCGAAAGCCACCCGGCCTATTACACCGTCAAACGGCGGATGCGGCAGCGCTCGGAGAAGGAGCGTTTGCGCGGGGTGCGCAGTTCTTACCTGGGATCGGAGGTGTTCCTGACGCTGGTGGACCGGGCCCAGGTGCCCTATTCGCCGGGGCTGGAGCAGCTGGCGGTCACTGCGCTGTGCACCAACCGCGACCTGCCGATGCTGCTGGCCACCGGCAATGACGATGTGTTCCACCTGCCCGAAGGCGGGCCGGTCAAGAAGGTGACGCTGCCGGTGTCGCCCACCCGCCCGCACCCGACGCTGGCGCAGGGGGACACCGCCTGGCGGCTGATCTCGCACCTGAGCCTCAACTACGTGTCGATTGCCGAAACCGGCAAGGGCCAGTCGGCGGAGGCGCTGCGCGAGCTGGTTGGGCTGTATGCGCCCTTGGGCGACCGGGTGACGGAAAAGCAGCTGGAGGGCATCCTGTCCGTTGGCGCCCGGCCCATCGTGCGGCGGATGAGCGACGAGGTGCTGTCGACCGCGGTGCGCGGCCTGGAGATCACCCTGGGCTTTGACGAGAGTTTTTTCGAGGGCAGCAACATCTATGCGCTGGGGGCCGTGCTGGAACGGTTCTTCCGCGGGTATGCCAGCATCAACTCATTCACGGAGACAGTCCTGAAGACTGAAAAACGCGGGGAAATTGCCAGATGGCGACCGGAAAAGGGCCTTGGCCGGATGATCTGAGCCTCTATGGCCGGCTGGCTGCGGAGCCTGAGAAACACCACGTTTTTCAGGCCCTGAGGGTGTTGGAGGCGCATTTCGGCGACGCCCCCCGCCTTGGCGAAAGCCGCCGCCCGCGCCAGGACAGGCTGCGGCTGGGGCAGGAGGCGGAACTGGCCTTCCCGCCCTCGACGATTGCCGCCTTCAAACCGGCGGAGGGTGATAAACCCGCGGTGCTGACCAACCGCTTCTTCGGCCTGTTCGGGCCGCAAGGGCCGCTGCCGCTGCACCTGACCGAATACGCCCGCGACCGCAAAAGGAACCACCGCGATCCGACAATGGTGGCCTTTGCCGACATGCTGACGCACCGGCTGATGAGCCTGCTGTTCCGCGCCTGGACGCAAGGTTCGCCAGCGGTCAGCTTTGACCGGGCCGATGATCCGATGGCGCGCAAGGTGGCGTCTCTGATCGGCTATAATGGCTTCAAGTTCACCGGCCGGGACGAGATGCCCGACCTGGCCAAGCTGCATTTTGCCGGCCACCTGGCCCGCGGCGCGAAGAACCCGGACGGGCTGGTGTCGATCCTGGCAGCGTTTTTCGAGGTGCCGGTCAGCCTGGAGGAATATGTCGGCAGCTGGCTGGAGCTGGAGCCGGATGACCGCTGGGGCCTGGGCTATGGCGGGCTGGGGCAAAGCACCAGCATCGGCGAAAAGGTGTGGAGCCGCACCGCCAAGTTCCGCATCCGCATCGGGCCGCTGACGCTGAAGGATTACGAGCGGCTGCTGCCGGGCGGTGAAGCGCTGAAACGGCTGCGCGCGATTGTGCGCTCTTATGTTGGCGATGTGCTGGATTGGGACGTGAACCTGGTCTTGGCGGGCGATGAGGTGCCGCGCGCATCCTTGGGCGGCACCACCCGGCTGGGGCACACCAGCTGGATCCGCTCGCGCCCCGATCCGGATGCGGACCAGCCGGACGTGAATGATTTGTACCTGTACCCGGGATTTGGCGCCGGGGCTGAAGAGCGAGTAGAGGGAGGGATTTGAGATGACCGAGATCAGCCGCGTGGCGCTGTTTGGCAAGCTGAACAAGCTGGGGTACCAGGCCGTAGAAAGCGCAACCGTGTTCTGCAAGATGCGCGGAAACCCCTATGTCGAACTGGTGCATTGGATGCATCAGCTGCTGGCGCAGCAGGACAGCGATCTGCACCGGATCATTCAGCATTACGATCTGGACACGGGCAAGATTGCCGCCGAGCTGACCCGCGCCCTGGACATGCTGCCGCGCGGGGCGTCGACGATCTCCGACCTGTCGGACCACCTGATGGACGCGATGGAGCGGGGCTGGGTCTGGGGCTCGCTGCTCTATTCCTCCGGCCAGGTGCGCAGCGGGCATCTGCTGTTGGGCATTTTGAAGACGCCGGCCCTGCGCAATATTCTGTCCACCATGTCGCCGGAGCTGGCGAAGATCGGCGCCGATGATCTGGCGGACAACTTCCATGAGGCCACCGATGGATCGCCGGAGGAACGGCTGGGGGCGCAGGACGGCTCCAACGTCACCGGCGGCGGGGCGGAGCCGGGCGAGGCGTCCGGCGCGATGGCGCCGGGTGCGATGGGCAAGGGCGAGGCGCTGGAACAGTTCTGCACCGACCTGACCGAGCAGGCCCGCAATGGCGAGATCGACCCGATCGTGGGGCGGGACGAGGAAATCCGCCAGATCGTTGATATCCTGATGCGGCGGCGCCAGAACAACCCGATCCTGACCGGCGAGGCCGGGGTGGGCAAGACCGCGGTGGTCGAGGGCTTTGCGCTCAGGATCGCGCGCGGTGATGTGCCGCCGGCCCTGCACGACGTGCGGCTGCTGGCCCTGGATGTGGGGCTGCTGCAGGCCGGTGCCAGCATGAAGGGCGAGTTCGAGAACCGCCTGCGCCAGGTGATTGACGAGGTGCAGGCCAGCCCGGTGCCGATTGTGATGTTCGTGGATGAGACCCACACGCTGGTGGGCGCAGGGGGCGCGGCGGGCACCGGCGATGCGGCCAACCTGCTGAAACCGGCCTTGGCGCGCGGCACCCTGCGCACCATCGGCGCGACGACCTGGGCCGAGTACAAGAAATACATCGAGAAAGATCCCGCGCTGACCCGCCGCTTCCAGGTGGTTAAGGTGGATGAGCCGGGTATCCCGAAGGCGGTTCTGATGATGCGGGGCATTGCCTCGATGCTGGAACAGCACCACCGGGTGCAAGTGCTGGACGAGGGGATCGAGGCTGCCGTCAGCCTGTCGGCCCGCTATATCCCGGCGCGGCAGCTGCCGGATAAATCGGTGAGCCTGCTTGATACCGCCTGCGCCCGCGTGGCGGTGAGCCAGCACGCCGTGCCTGCCGAGGTCGACGACAGCCAGCGCCGGATCGAGGCGCTGACCACCGAGCTGGAGATCATCGGCCGCGACGAGACTGCCGGTTACGAGGTTGCCGACCGGCGCGAGGCGGTGCAGGCCGCCAAGGCTGCCGAGGAGGAGCGGCTGGCCGGTCTGACCGAGCGCTGGAACAAGGAAAAGGCGGTGGTCGAAGGCATTCTGGAGCTGCGCGCCAAGCTCCGGGAGGGGGCCGCGCCCGTGGACGCTCCGGCTGATGCCGGGGACGACGTGGCGGAGGGCGCCGCCGGCAGTCCGCTGACGGATGAGGAACGCGCCAAGCTGATGCAGGAGCTGAAGGACAAGAACGCGGAGCTGGAGGCGCTGCAGGGCGACAGTGCGCTGATCCTGCCGATTGTCGACCATCAGGCGGTGGCCTCGGTGGTGGGCGACTGGACCGGCATCCCGGTGGGCCGGATGGTCAAGGACGAGATCCAGACCATCCTGAACCTGGAGGAGCATCTGGCCAAACGGGTGATCGGCCAGGACCACGCGATGAAGATGATCGCCAAGCGGATCCAGACCAGCCGGGCAGGCCTCGACAACCCGAACAAGCCGATTGGTGTGTTCATGCTGGCCGGCACCTCCGGTGTCGGCAAGACCGAAACCGCGCTGGCGCTGGCCGAGGTGCTGTACGGTGGCGAGCAGAACGTCATCACCATCAACATGTCGGAATACCAGGAGGCCCATACTGTCAGCAGCTTGAAAGGCGCGCCGCCGGGTTATGTCGGCTATGGCGAGGGCGGGGTGCTGACCGAGGCAGTGCGGCGCAAGCCTTACTCAGTCGTGCTGCTGGATGAGGTCGAGAAAGCGCACCCGGATGTGCATGAGATTTTCTTTCAGGTGTTCGACAAGGGCGTGATGGAAGACGGCGAGGGCCGCGTGATAGATTTCAAGAACACGCTGATCCTGCTGACCTCCAACGTCGGCACCGAGACGATCATGGATCTGTGCTCCGATCCCGATCTGATGCCGGAGCCGGAGGGCATGGCAAAGGCGCTGCGCGATCCGCTGCTGAAGGTGTTCCCGCCAGCGCTGCTGGGGCGTCTGGTGACGATCCCCTATTACCCGCTGTCGCCGGACATGATCGCCGAGATCACCAGGCTGCAGCTGGGCCGCATCCAGAAGCGGGTCGAGGAGGCGCACGGGGTGCCGCTGGTGTATTCCGATGCCGTGGTCGACAAGATTGTCGAGCGCTGCCAGGAGCTGGAGTCCGGCGGCCGGATGATCGACGCCATTGTCACCAATTCGATGCTGCCGGATATCTCCAACGAATTCCTGCGCCGCCTTATTGAGGGCACGGAGGTCAAGAAGGTCGATATCGGCGTCACGGACGGCGAGTTTTCCTATGCGTTTGAGTAACGCGGTGCCAGACAACCGGCCTGCGCATTGAAATTAAACAGTCACAAGGGAGAGACCTGATGGCCAAGACAACAACCGTTAAGCATAAGTTCTATGTCGTTGATCTGGTGCGGTCCAAGCCCAAGCTGCAATACATCGAGATCCCGAAATACCGGGTCGATGTGGAGCTTGAAGTCACCACCACGGGCACGCTGAAAAAGCCGGATCCGGCGCCCTCGACCAAACTGAAGCGCCTGGAAGAAGCCGGCATGGTCGAGCTGGAGCGCTATGAGAAGGTGATCACCGAAGAGGCGGTGAAGCTGGACGCCAAGGTCGGCAAGCTGATGGAGACGCCCGGGGCGGCGGCGCAGAAAGAAGCGGAAAAGATGATCCAGGCGACCAACGCCTCGATCAAGAACGCGATGGATTCGGCGGAAGGGGCCGCCCAGAAAGCCATCGAAGCGCGGCTCAAGAAGGAAGCCCAGGGCGACAAGCTGCTGAAGGAGGCGCGGGTCAAGACCACGCTCAAGGTCGGGCTGGGCACGATCAAGATCGCAGGCTCCGTGGCCAAGCTGGTGGCGACCTCCGGGGCGGATGTGACCTCTTACAAGACCATCGTGACGGAGGTTGTGAAGCTGGGGCTGGAGATCAATCAGCAGCTCAAGAACGAGGCCAAGCTGCGCAAGGATCTGTATACCGGGATCCAGGCCTATATCACCCTGCGCGGCACCGTTCTGATGCAGGCGGCGGAGCGGCAGGGGATCACCGACACGTCGGGGATTTCGGTGAAGAAGCCGATTGAGGCGATCAAGAAGCTGACCGCCAAGGCGCTGGCGATGGGCGATGAGGTGACCAAGGGCAAGGACGCCAAATCCATCGCCAAGAACCTGCTGGATGCCACCGTCAAGGGGATCTCGGCCAAGGTGAATGACGCTGAGAAAGCGCGCAAAGCCTACCGCGAGCACACCACCAAGACGCGCGGCAAGACCGACAGCCTGGGCGTTTCGGCGGACAAGCTGATGAAGAAGGTGCGCGCGTCGAAAACCCTGAAAGAAGGCGTCAAACTGGGCGCGGAATGCATGACTCTGAAACGCGCCGCCAGCGAACTGGCCGCCAAGCTGAAGGAGCGCGAAGCCTATCTGGAGGAAATGCAGGCCCTGATGGAGGGCAACGGCATGAAGATCGACGACCAGACGACGATCCAAAAGCTTAAGGAGCTGGACAAGAAGTCGATTGCCTCGGAAGCGGCCACGCTGATGGGCGCAATCAAAACCGTCAAGACCTTGGTGGACAACGTCAGCAAGGCGGTCGCCTGATCCGGACCGGCAAAGCAATGGCCCGGCCCAAAGCCGGCCGGGCCGCAGACAGGGAGAAGACCAGTGGAAACCCAGGCCAGCACCGGCATGACGCTTCGGGACCGCGCCCGCGAATTCGTCGAGCGCCCCTGGGTGACGAATACCATTCTTGGCATCATCATCTTTAACGCCATCACCCTGGGCCTTGGCACCTCTGCCGCGGTGCGGGCGCATGCGGGCGGGCTGCTGGATGTGATCGACACCGCGGTTCTGACCATCTTTGTGCTGGAGCTGGCGCTGAAGCTGTTTGCCTATGGGTTGCGGTTCTTCTCCTCTGCCTGGAACATCTTTGACCTGGTTGTGGTCTCTTTCGGGCTGCTGCCGGACAGCCAGGGCCTGTCGGCCTTGCGCGGCCTGCGGGTGGTGCGTGCCCTGCGCCTGCTGTCGGTCATTCCGCAGATGCGCGCGGTGGTGCAGGCGCTGCTGGATGCCTTGCCGGGCATGGGCGCGGTGATCGTGATGATCTCCATCGTGTTTTACGTCTTCGGCGTGATGGCAACGATGATGTACGGGCAGGCCTTTGACGAATGGTTTGGCACTCTGGGCCGGTCGCTCTATTCGCTGTTCCAGATCATGACGCTGGAAAGCTGGTCGATGGGCATCGTGCGCCCGGTGATGGAGGAGTTCCCCTTTGCCTGGTCGTTCTTTGTGCCCTTCATCGTGATCACCGCCTTCTCGGTCCTGAACCTGTTTATCGGCCTTCTGGTCAACACCATGCAGTCGGCGGTGGAGGCTGAGGCCGAGGCGGAGTTCGAGAAGCTGCGGGACTTGGTGAAATCGGAAACGGACGTTGTCGATGCCCATGTCCTGGAGCTGCATGAGCAGATCAAGGCGCTCAGGGCTGAGATCGCGGAAATGAAAGGGCAGGGCAATGGCTGACAGCTCGCAGAAATTCATCGCCCGCAACCGGGCGCCGCGCGTTCAGATCGAATATGATGTGGAGCTCTATGGCGCCGAGAAGAAGGTGCAGCTGCCCTTTGTGATGGGGGTGATGAGCGATCTTTTGGGGAAATCCAAGGTCGAACAGCCCGCGATTGCAGACCGCAAATTCCTGGAAATCGACGCCGACAACTTCGATGAGCGGATGAAGGGGCTGGCGCCGCGCGCCGCCTTCACCGTGCCCAACACGCTGACCGGCGACGGCAATCTTTCGGTTGATCTGACGTTTGAGAGCCTCGCCGATTTCTCGCCCGGTGCCATTGCCGCCAAGGTCGATGCGCTGCGGCCGCTGCTGGAGGCGCGCACCCAGTTGCAGAACCTGATGGCCTATATGGACGGCAAGACCGGGGCCGAGGCGCTGATCGAGACGATCCTTAACGACCCGTCGCTGCTGGCTGCGGTGTCGGCGCCGGCGGCGGATGCTCAGACCGCGGCGGCGCTCGACTCCTTGCGCACTCTGGAGCTTCCGGAGGCGCAGGCGGACACCACGGGTGACGTGCTGGCGGGGCTTGCCGCACAGGCCCCGGAGGACGCTGAGGCAGAGGATGCTGCGGGCGGCGTTCTGGCAGGGCTGCGGGCGGCAGCGCGTGAGGAGCCGGAAGCAGATGATGGTGCAGCGGATGTGCTGGCCGGCCTGAGTGCGGCGGCACCAGAAGACGAAGACCAGGGCGATGAAGCCGGGGAGGCGCTGGCCTCGCTGGCTGCTGCGGGGGTTCCGGACGCCGGAGAGAGCGATCAGACGGGCGCCGTGCTGGAAGGCTTGGCGCAGGCAGAAATGCCCGATGCGGAAGAGGATACGTCCGGCGCTGGGCTCGCCGGGCTGGCGGCGCAAGAACCTGAGGAGACTGCCGGGGAGGATGCCGCTGGCGCGGCGCTGGAGAGCCTTGCGGCGGTTGAGATTGCTGAGACCGCGGCGGAGGACGCTTCGGGCGTGCTGGACGCGCTGGCGGATCTGGATGTGCCGGAGGCCGCTGTGGAGGAGGATCATTCTGCGGTACTGCAGGGGCTCGCCCCGGCCGAGGTGGAGGACGAGGCTGAAGACGCTGCAGGGGCGGCGCTGGAAAGCTTGGCTGCCGTGGAGGTTTCCGAAGACGCGGAGGAAGATGTCTCCGGCGTGCTGAGCGGGCTGGCCGATCTGGAACAGGCTGAGGAAGACAGCGGCGCGCAGGCCGCGTCGGCCTTGGAGAGCCTGGCGGATGCAGCAGTTCCGGATGCTGAGGAAGAGGACGGTCTGGAAGACGTGCTTGGCAGTCTGCTGGAGGATGCAGCCGAAGAGGAAGACGCCGCCAGCGAAACAGAGGATGCGCTGGAAAGTCTGGCCGCTGCCGGGATTGAGGACGCGGATGACGGTGGAGCGGAGGACATTCTTGAGGGATTGCTGGATGCCGCGCCGGACGACGCGCCCGAAGAAGAAGATCTGAGCGCCGTTCTGGACAGCCTGGAAGCACCGGAAGAGACCGAAGAAGCGGACGCCGCCGGGGATGTTCTGGCTGGTTTGGCGGATGATCTGCCGGAAGGCGATCCGGAGGATGAGACGGATCTGGACGATATCCTGGGCGGCCTTGACGCGCCGGATGAAGAGACCAGTGAAGATGGCCTGACTGCAGCGCTCGACACGCTGAAGGCGCCGGAAGACGAGGAGGGTGTAGACAGCGGCTTGGATGATCTGCTCGCGGACCTCGGCAGCGGCGTGCTGGAAGACGAGGCCGAGGAAGACACCGCTGATGTGCTGGCGGAACTCGCAGGGGCAGACGAGGCGGAGGACACAGACAGCGGTGATGCGGATCTGGATGCGCTTTTGGCCGGCGGGCTGGATGAGGATGACGATCTGGACAGTCTGCTGGGCGGTCTGGATGCGGAGGAAGACACGGAGAGCGATCCAGATACACTGTTGGGCGATGCGGCGGACGAAGCGGTTGCAGAGGACGCGGCAGAGGATAGCGGTTTGGATGATCTTCTCAGCGGCTTGGACGCCGGGGAAGAGGTGGACAGCGCCGATCTGGACGCGCTTCTGGCTGATGATGAGGCCGCCGAAGAAGACGGTGGTGATGATCTGGACGCCTTGCTGGGCGGATTGGACGAGACGGTAGAGGACGCCGGGGAGGATGCCGGGGACAGCGGACTTGATGATTTGCTGGGCGGTCTGGATGACGATGGCGGCGAAAAGTCCGGCGACGCTGACGGTGATGATCTGGACGAGCTGCTGGGCGGGCTGGATGAGGATGAGGCCGGCGAGGATGCCAGCCTGGATGACCTGCTGGGCGGCCTTGGCAGCGACGAGGACGGCGACGGTGATCTGGACAGCCTTCTGGCCGGTCTTGGTGAAGAAGCGGACGCTGAAGAGGCGGACGGCGCGGAAAGCGCCGAAGATGACCTCGATGCGCTGCTGGGCGGGCTGGGGGACGCGGATGCGGATCTGGACAGCCTGATGGGCGATGACGGGGACGTGGACCTGGATGATCTTCTTGGCGGTCTTGGCGATGACGATGAGGACACCGCCGGGGATGGCAGCGATGATCTGGATGCGCTGTTGGGGGATCTGGACGACGGCGGCAACGCGCCAGCGGCAGAGACTGCCGGGGCGGAACTCTCGGACGAACCGGAGTTTGCCTATGGCACCATGAGCGCGGAGCGGCCTGCCGCGCAGAAGCTGGCGCGCAAGCGGTTCCGGGTGGCCGTTATGGGCGATTTTTCAGGGAGAGCGGCCAAGGGGCAGCTGGAAACCGGCGATGCGCTGGCGGCACGCAAGGCGATCCTCTTGGACCCGGATACGGTTGAGGATGTGATCGAGCGCTTTGCCACCGAACTGGTGCTGCCGATTGGCAAACAGGGCGCCGGGATTGCGGTGAAGCTGGAGGATCTGGACGGTCTGCATCCGGATGAACTCTATGAAAACGTGGAGCTGTTTTCCGAGCTGGCGGGCCTGCGCAAGCAGCTGCAGAGCGGGGCAACCGCGGATCACGCCGCAAAAACGCTGAAGGCCTGGGCGGAGAAATACGGCACCAAGGCGCGGGCGCCCAAGCGGACCTCGGCAGGGAATGCGGTGCCTGCGGACAAGCGGCTGAGCGCCTTTCAGCAGCTGATCAAAGATACCGGCATCACCCCGCGTGCGGCCTCGCCGGTGGAGGACCTGCTGGCGCGAGTTGTCGGCCCGCATATCCGGGCGCTGCCGGACCCGGACCTGGCGGCGATGCAGAAGGCGGTGGATGAGGCCTTGTCTGATGCGATGCGGCTGGTGCTGCATCATCCGGAGTTCCAGTCGGTCGAAGCGCAGTGGCGCTCGCTGGATCTGATGGCGCGCTCGATCGAGGCGGACGATACGCTGGATGTGATGCTGTATGACATCTCGGCAGAGGAGCTGGCGGCGGATCTGGCGGCGGAGGACGATCTGTCCAGAACCGGCTTGGTGCGGCTGCTGACGGAGGAGCCGCTGGACGAGGAAAACGGGCGCGGCGGCTATTCGGTGCTGATCGGCATGTATCAGTTCGAGGAAACCCCGCCGCATGCAGAGCTTTTGGGCCGGATCGCGCGGGTGGCGGCGCATGTGGATGCGCCGTTCTTTGCGTCCATTTCGCCGGAGTTCCTGAAAACGCCCAAGGCGGAACGGCCCAAGCTGGTGGCGGAGGCCTGGGACACGCTGCAGGGCATGGCGGAGGCTGGGCATCTGGGGCTGGTCAGCCCGCGGTTCTTGCTGCGGCGCCCCTATGGTGAGAAAACCGAACCCTGCTATGAGTTTGATTTTGAGGAGTTTACCGAAACGGAAGGCCTGAAGGGTATGCTTTGGGCCAATCCGGTGGTGCTGGTGGCGATCCTACTGGGCCGGTCCTTCAAGGAGTTCGGCCCATCGCTGCAACTGGGCAAGATCATGTCTTTGGGGGGAATGCCCTATCATTATGTGAGCGACAGGTTTGGCGACCAGGTGGCGCTGCCCTGCACGGAGCGCAATATCGACCTGAACAAGATTGCGATGGCGCAGGAGCGCGGGTTCATGGCGGTGAGCGCGGTCAAGGGACGGGACGAGGTGCGGCTGACCTCCTTCAACTCCTTGAAGGGCAGCCAGATCCTGGGGCCCTGGACCGGACTGCCGGCGCCTGAGCCTTCGCCGCCGGACCCGCGCGGGCTGCCGGAACCGCCGGTTCCTGCGGGCGGCGGCGATGATAACGATTTGGACCTGCGGGGCGATGATGGCGGCGATTTCGGCCTGGATGATCTGGACCTCGGGGAAGATGACGACGGCCTGGATCTGAGCGGCCTGGATTTCGACGCTGAGGACGGCGGCCTAGATGATCTGGATGACCTTTTGTCGTCGTTTGGGGATGACGGCGATGAGGATGACGATGACGGCGGCGAGGAAATGGATGCAGAGCTCGCCGCGCTTTTGGATGATTTGTGATGCGTATGTTTGAGAACACTGCCGGCGATTACCGGACCGGTTCCCGTCGCGGAAAGGAGGAGACATGGTTGTAAGCAAGGGCCATGAAAACGACCTCGTCTGGATGTCGGGGACTTATGCCACCGACGGCCTGATGATGAGCCGGGCCATCGTGCGTGAGGGGCTGAGCAAGCTGACCGAGACTACCATCGAGTTTGCCGCCACCAAGGCCCAGCCCAAGCTGGAGGACCTGGTCGGCAAGCAGATGAACGTGCATGTGATGCGCCAGCAGACGGAGCATCAGTTCAACGGTATCTGCGTCTCGGTCGAGCATCTGGGGTTCCGCAACGGCTATGAGATGTTCGTGGCCGAAGTGCGCCCCTGGTTCTGGATGCTGACGCGGACCTGCGATCTGCGGGTGTATCAGGACAAGACCACGGTCGAGATCATCAAGCAGCTGTTCAGCGAATACGGTTTCAGTGATTTCACGGACAAGCTGAGCGACAGCTATACCACACGCGAATACTGCCTGCAGTACCGCGAGAGCGACTTTGATTTCCTGTGCCGCCTGATGGAGGAAGAGGGGATCTATTACTATTTCGAGAGCCCGGTTGGCGAAACCACGCGCGAAAAGCTGATATTGTGCGACGGGGTCAGCGGCCATTCCCCGATCAACGGCGGATCAACTGTCGAGTTCCACGCCCGCGACGACAGCGACCGGCGGCGCGAGGAGCATATCTCCGAGTGGACCAAGGATGAGCGCGTGACCCGCGGCAAGGTCACGCTGAACGATTTTGATTTCCTGACGCCATCGGCGGATCTCAAGGCCACCTCGGCAATTGCCAAGGGCAAGCATTCCTACAAGGACTATGAAGTCTACGACTACCAGGGCCATTACCGGAAGGATTCCACCCTCGGCACCAAACTGGCGCGGGTGCGGATGGAGGCGGAGGCGATCAGGCACATTCGCTGGCGCGGCGCCTCCAGCGTGCCGACGCTGGTCACCGGCTGCACCTTCACCATGAAGGAGCACCCGGTGAGCGAGAATAACAAGGAATACCTGGTGATTGATGCGGAGCATCACATCAAGGTGGCCTGGGATTACGGCGAGCGGGAAAGCCAGAAGCGGAAGGAGGTCGCCACCAAAGGCGCAATGCGCCGCGATCTGAAGGCGAAGAACATGGATGTGCCGGCGGAGATGGAGCACGACGTTTATGCCTCGACCTTCGGTGCGATCCTGAAATCCGAACAGTTCCGGGCGCCGCTGGTGACCCCCTGGCCTGAGGTGCAGGGGCTGCAGACCGCAACCGTGGTCGGCCAGAGCGGCGAGGAGATCTGGACCGATGAGCACGGGCGCATCAAGATCCAGTTCCACTGGGACCGGGAGGGCAAGAAGAACGAGACGTCCTCCTGCTTTGTGCGGGTGATGACGCCCTGGTCCGGCAAGAACTGGGGCATGGTGGCCATCCCGCGGATGGGGCAGGAGGTTGTAATCCAGTTCGAGGATGGCAACCCGGACCGGCCGATCTGCACGGGCATGCTTTACAATGCCGAAACGATGCCGCCCTATACCTACCCGGACGATCAGACCCAGCTGGGGATCAAGACCAACTCCTCCAAGGGCGGCGGCGGCTATAACGAGCTGATGTTCGACGACAAGAAGGACAGCGAACTGATGCGGGTGCAGGCGCAAAAGGATCACCAGATGCTGGTCAAGGACCGCTCGACGGTGACGGTTGGCCTGGATGCGCCCGATCCGGAGGTTACGTCTGCGGATGAAAAGAGCTATGTGTTCACCGTCCAGCAGCACATGACGGAAACCGTGCATCAGGGCGACCGCACCGAAGTGGTGGAGACCGGCGACAAGTCGGAGACCATCCAGACCGGCAACATGACCCTGGACATCGACACCGGCAACCTGACCGAAACGATTGCCCAGGGCAACCATACGGAGACCGTGTCGCTGGGCAATCTGACCGTCGATGTGACCGCGGGCAAGATCGCGATGAGCGCAGGCCAGGAAATCAAGCTGACCGTGGGGGCCTCAGAGGTCAAGATCGACAATTCCGGCGTGACCATCAAGGGGCCGATGATCAAGATCGAAGGCACCGGCATGGTCGAAGCAAAGGCACCGATGACCACCGTGAAAGGCGAGGCCATGCTGACCCTGAAGGGCGGCCTCACGATGATCAACTAGGTGGTGCAGATGCCGGGAAGATTTGAAAAGCTGGTCAAGATGCCCGCCGATCCGGTGGCCAAGCTGCTGTCGCGGGCAAATGTGATCCTGAAGACGCCGCTGGAGGCGCCGCCGACGGCGCAGGCCGGGGCGGTGCTGGAGGAACTGGACCGCAAGGGCGCGCTGGTCGATCTGTTGCGGGTGCTGGCGGTGCTGCTGCCGCCGCGGGAACGGGTGTGGTGGGCCTGCCTCGCCGCACGGGACTATATCGGGCCGCGGTCGGACAAGGACCCGGCCGCGCTGAAGGCGTCCGAGGCCTGGGTGTTCGAGCCCACCGAGGAAAACCGCGACAAGGCGCGGATCACCCTGGATCATGCCTATGTCGATGATGACACGGTGAATTGCGCGCTGGCGGTGCTCTATGCCGCCGGAACGCTGGGACCCGGAGAATTGAACCAATATCCTGCCCCCGCAGGGGCCTCTGAGGCGGCCGCCTTTGCCATGAATATGGTGGCCTTGGGTCAGTTGTCTGATAAGTTTGAAGAACACGGCGGCGTTCTGGTGGAACGGGCGCTGGATATCGCGCGCGGGGGCAAAGGTCAGGTGATCGAAGTCCCCCAGCACGCGGCGCAGGACTGACAGGGAGGATGTAACAGATGGGAATGCCACAGGCCCGGGTGACGGATCTGCATGCCTGCATGCTGCCCTCCACCCCGCCGCCGCCGGTGCTGCCGGTGCCGACGCCGATCCTGCCGCCCTGCGCGGTGACCGTGCTGGTTGCCAACCTGCCGGCCGCGCGCTTGGGGGACATGTGCACGGCGGCGCCGTCGCCGCACCCGATCATCAAGGGCTCGGCGACGGTGCTGATCAACAATATGCCGACCGCGCGGATCCTGGACAACACCGCCTGCGGCGGCATGGTCGTCAAGGGTGAATTCACCGTTCTGGTGGGAGGTTAGGCCCAATCATGGGAGTGACGCTGAAGTTTCAAAGCTCGGGCGCGATGCCCGGCGATGCGGCCCCTGTTCCGATGCGGGGGCCAAGCCTGACGGTGGGGCGCGGAGCCAGCTGCGACCTGGTGCTGCCCGATCCGGACCAGATGCTGTCGCGCAATCACTGCGTGATCGAGGATCACAACGGCAATGTGGTAGTGGTCGATCTGAGCTCCAACGGCACCTTTCTGAACTATTCCAAGATCCCGCTGGGCCGGACGCCGACACCGCTGAACAATGGCGATGTGCTGTGCATCGGCAATTATGAGCTGGTGGTGGAAATCCGCGACGACCTGATGGACGTCGGGGAGCTGATTGCGGCGCCCGCGGCGCAGGCGCCCGTGTCGCCCGGCAACGCCGCCAATGCGCCTGATCCGCTGCAACTGTTTGAGGATAGCGGCGGCCCGGGCGGCGATTTCCTGGATGACCTGCTGGGCGAGGGGCCGAAGGGGCCCGCGCAGCTGAACCCGGTCGACCCGATTGACGAGCTGCTGCCGCCGCTGGGCGAGGACGAGGATCCGTTCTTCCAGAAGACCAGCGACGGGCGCGAAGGCGCGGGGGCCAGCCTGGCCAACCACAACCCCACCGCCTCGGACGGGTTTGCCGCGCCTGCCGCGCATTCGAGCATGATCCCGGACGATTGGGACGACGAGTTCCTGTCCGGCATCGGCGGACCGGATGAGCCGGAACCGCAGCCCGAGCCGCCGCGCGAGGTTCCGCCGCCGCCGCAGGAGGTGCCGCCTTCGCAGCCGCCGCAAGAGGTGCCGCCGCAGCCGCCCCAGGAAACCCCGCCTCCGGCACCGCCGCAGGAGGTTCCGCCTGCGCCGCCAACGGAAATTCCGCCCTCTCAGGACGGGGGCAGCCGGGCGCTGCCCTCTGCCGGAGCACAGGAGGCGATTGAAGCTTTCCTCAGCGGGGCGGGCGCAGAGATCAGCATCGGCCCGGAAGATCACATCAGCACCATGGCGCGCATGGGCCGGGTGATGCGGACGCTGGTCGCGGGGTTGCGGGAAATTCTGATGACGCGGACCTCGATCAAGTCGGAGTTCCGCATCGAGCAGACGATGATTTCGGCCGGCGGGAACAATCCGCTGAAGTTCTCGATCACGCCGGAGCAGGCGGTCGAGGCGATGGTGCGCCCGGCGACCAAGGGCTATCTCAGCCCGGAAACAGCCGCCGAGGAGGCGCTGAAAGACATCAAGGCGCATGAGGTGGCGATGGTCACCGGCATGGAGGCGGCGCTGAAGGGCGTTCTGAAGCGGCTCGACCCCAAGGCGCTGGAGGCGCAGATTGAGGACAAGGGCGGCCTCAGCGGCCTCCTGCGCGGCAAGAAGGCCCGTTACTGGGACGTTTACGAGCAGCTTTATGCGGAGATTTCCGACCAGGCTGAGAATGATTTTCACGACCTGTTCAGCCGCGAATTCGCGCGGGCTTACAAGCAGCAGCTGGACAGGCTGAAGGACGGATAAGAGCCGCGCCGCTGGCGCGCGCCTGCAAGGAAGAGGAGATCCCGGTGTCCTGGGACAGCAAGGTACTTTGGACGGAGGGGCTGTTTTTGCAGCCGCATCACTTCCAGCAGTCCGACCGTTACAACGAGGCGCTGGTGGCCGGTCTGGCGCGGCGGCTCAGCCCGTATGCCTGGGGCGTGAACGGGCTGGAGATTGACCACGAGGCGCTGAAGATCGGCCAGTTTGCGGTCAAGTCCTGCGAGGGGCTGACCCATGACGGCACGGTGTTCCGGGTGCCGATGGCGGATCCGCATCCGCCGGCGCTGGAGGTGCCGTCAACGGTCAAGGATTGCATCGTCTACCTGACCGTGCCGCAGCGGCGCCAGGGGGCGGTCGAGGTCGACCTGAGCGGTGCCGAGCGCTCCGCCAGCCGCCTGCGCCCGGACAAGCAGGAAGTGACCGACGTCACCTCCTCCGAGCGCAAGCCGGTGCAGCTGGACGTGGGCAAGATGCGCCTGCAGTTCGCGCTGGAGGTGGATGATCTGGCCGACCTGCTGGCGATCCCGGTCGCGCGCATCATCGAGGTGCGCCCGGACAAAGAGATCGTGCTGGATCAGGCCTTTATACCGTCCTGCCTGGATGTGCGCGCGGCGCCTGCGCTGAACGGCTTCCTGCGGGAGCTGGAGGGCTTGCTGGCGCACCGGATGGAAGCGCTGGCAGGCCGCCTGTCCGAGGCCGGCGGCGCCCGCGGGGTGGCGGATGTGTCGGATTTCATGCTGCTGACGGTGGTGAACCGGCTGCTGCCGCAGGTGCGCCATCTGCGCAATATCGAGAACCTGCACCCCGAACGCCTGTTCACCCTGTGCGCCGGACTGGCGGGGGAGTTGTCGGTGTTCATGTCGTCAGACAAACAGGCGCCGGAGTTTCCGCCCTATACCCATGACAATCTGGTTGCGTGTTTTGCGCCGGTGATCCGGGTGCTGCGGCAGTATCTGAGCTCGGTGCTGGAGCAGAACGCGATTCCGATCAAGCTGGAGGCGCGCAAATACGGTATCTCGGTGGGAGTCATTGCCGACCGCAAACTGCTGGGCAACGCCGGTTTTGTGCTGGCGGTCAGTGCCGACATCCCGGCCGAGGACGTGCGCAAGCATTTCTCGGGTCAGGCCAAGATCGGGCCCGTCGAGGAAATCCGCCAGCTGGTGAATTCGGCGCTGCCGGGGATCACCCTGCGCCCGCTTCCAGTGGCGCCGCGGCAGATCCCCTATCATTCCGGCGTGGTCTACTTCGAGATGGATGCGGACAGCCCCTATTGGCGCAAGATGACCACTTCCGGCGGGATCGCGGTGCATGTGTCGGGCCAGTATCCGGGGCTCAAGATGGAGCTTTGGGCGATCCGTAATGCATAAGGGAAGGCGCTGAGATGGCTGATTATGACGATCCCTTTGCCGAACCGGGGGATACCGACAAGACGGTGATCAAGCCGAACCCGGGCGGGCGGCGCAGCGCCACACCGATGCAGCAGCCAGAGGCGCCGCCGCAGCCCGCGGATCCGGATCTGGATGCCTATGGCGTGCCGCAGGCGGCAGCGCCGAGGCCGCAGGCTGCGGCGGGCGGGGCCAAGGCGCCGAAGATGGCGCTGACGGGGATGAACCAGCTGACCGCCTGCGCCGCAACCCTGTTTGCGCTGATTTCCCGCATCCGCAACCGGGCGCAGCACATGGACCCGGACGCGCTGCGCAAAAGCGTGGTGGCGGAGGTGCGCGCGTTCGAAAACCGCGCGCTGCAGGCAGGAATTCCGGCGCAGACCGTGAAGGTCGCGCGCTATGCGCTGTGTGCGACGCTGGACGATGTGGTGCTGAACACGCCCTGGGGCGGGCAGTCCTCCTGGGGACTGCAGTCGATGGTCGCGACCTTCCACCGCGAGGTGGTGGGCGGCGACCGGTTCTATGACCTGCTGGCGCGGCTGGAGAAGGAGCCGGGCGCCAATATCGACATGCTCGAATTCCTCTATATGTGCCTGTCGCTGGGGTTTGAGGGCCGTCTGCGGGTGGAGCAGGGCGGCTCCGAGAAGCATCTGCAGATCCGCGGCGCGCTGGCCCGGATCATCCGCAACCAGCGCGGCCCCGTCGAGCGCGATCTGTCGCCGCATTGGGAAGGCATCGTCAAGCCGTTCAAAGCGCTGTCGGTCTGGCGGCTGGTGTGGATCACCCTGGCGGCCACCGCTGCGGTGCTGGCGCTGCAGTTCATCGGCCTCAGCTGGATGCTGTCGAACAAGACCGAGAATGTGGTGGGGCAGCTGTCGATTGTCGACGCCGGTCCGAAGGCACAGCTGGAACGGCGCGCGCCGCCGCCCCCGCCGCCGCCGCTGGCCCCGACCACCGAAGAGCAGGTCGCCAAGGTCTCCGGCTTCTTGGAGCCGGAAATCAAGGAAGGCATCGTGCAGGTGTTCCAGAAGGGCAATACGCTCATCATCCGGCTGACCGGCTCCGGCATGTTCGGCTCCGGCTCGGATCAGCTGAGCAAGGCGTTCCGCAACCCGGTGAACCGGGTGGCCGAGGCGCTGAATGACGAAAAGGGCAAGCTCATCGTGGCAGGGCATTCCGACAACGTGCCGATCCGTTCCTCGCGGTTCCCGTCCAACATGGCGCTGTCGCTGGCGCGGGCGAAATCGGTGATGGCCGGCATGGCCAAGGTCATGACGGATCCGGACCGGCTGTCGGCCGAGGGCCGCGCCGACAAGGAACCGATTGCAGACAACAGCACCCGCGCCGGGCGGGCCAAGAACCGCAGGATCGAGATCCTGCTGGTTCAGGAGGTTCAAGGATGATCCGCCGTTATATCATTCCCCTGTTCCGGTCGATCTACACCGTCCTGCTGATCCTGGCCGCGGTGCTGTCGGCCTGCGTGTGGTTCTTTGCGCCGTTCATCGGCAGCGCCGACTGGCGCCCGTTTGACGGGGTGATGGCGCGGCTGATCGCCATCGGCGTGATCTTCCTGCTGTATTTCCTCATCATCGGCCTCATCTTCTGGCGCCGCCGCCGCAAGGATAAGGAGATGACCGAGGAGATGGCCGAGGCGGCCGATACCTCGGAAGATGATGTCTTGTCCGAGGAAATCGGCGAGCTGCGCGGCAAGTTCAAGGACGCGATGAAGGAGCTGCGCAAGTCCAAGGGCGGGCGGCGCCACCTGAATGACCTGCCGTGGTACATCATGATCGGCCCGCCGGGTGCGGGCAAGACCACGGCGATCGTGAACTCCGGCCTGCAGTTCCCGCTGGCCGAGAAGATGGGCAAGGCCGCCATTGGCGGCGTTGGCGGCACCCGCAATTGCGACTGGTGGTTCACCAATGAGGCAGTGCTGATCGACACCGCCGGGCGCTATACCACGCAGGAAAGCGATGCGGAGGCCGACAATGCGGCCTGGCTGGGCTTCCTGGGGCTCTTGAAAAAGTACCGCAAGCGGCAGCCGATCAACGGTGCCATCGTCGCGATCTCGCTGTCCGACCTCAGCTTGCAGGATGAGATCACCCAGAAAAGCCACGCCGCTGCCGTGCGCCACCGCCTGGAGGAACTGCGCGAGAAGCTGGGCGTGCGCTTTCCGGTCTATGTGCTGTTCACCAAAGCAGACCTGATTGCCGGCTTCCAGGAGTTCCATGACTCCTTGGGCAAGGAGGACCGCGAGCAGGTCTGGGGGTTCACCCTGCCGCTGCCCAAGGGCAAGAAGGAAGAGCCGCCGATTGCCGCGTTTGACCAGGAGTTCGGCCTGCTGCTGGGGCAGATCAACGCGCAGCTGTTGGAGAAGATGCAGACTGAGACCGATCATCAGCGCCGGGCGCTGATTGCCGGCTTCCCGTCGCAGGTGGCGTCAATGCGCGCGGTGGCGCGCGACTTCCTGATGGAGGTGTTTCAGGACAGCCGCTATGCGCAGCGGCAGATGCTGCGCGGGGTCTATTTCACCTCCGGCACCCAGGAAGGCACACCGATTGACCGGCTGATGCTGGGCATGGCGCAGACCTTCGGCATCGGTCGGCAGGCGATTGGTTCGGGGCAGGGCACCGGGCGCAGTTTCTTCCTGACCCGGCTGTTCGAGGGTGTGATGTTCCCGGAGGCGGGGCTGGTGTCGGCCGACGACAAGGTCGAACGCCGCTACCGCTGGACCCGGCGGATTGCGATTGCGGCCACCGTGCTGGTGGCTATCGCAATGGGCACGCTGTGGGTGCGGTCCTATCTCAAGAACACCGATCTGATCGCCCAGGCCGAGGGTCAAGTGTCGGCCTACCAGGCCGCAGCGGCAGAGCTGCCGCCCAGCCCGGTGGGCGACACCGACCTGGTTCCGGTGGTGGCGGCGCTGAACAACCTGCGCGACATGCCGGGCAATCCGGTGCTGTCGGACCCGGAGCCCGAGCGCGCGATGACCTATGGCCTGTACCAGGGCGAGGTGATCGGCACCCAGGCCGCACAGACCTATCGTGCGGCGCTGAACCAGCGGCTGCTGCCGCGGCTGCTGGTGCGGCTGGAGCAGCAGATCGAGGGCAACATGAACAACCCCGATACGCTCTATGAGGCGCTGAAGATCTACCTGATGCTGGGGCTGCAGGGGCCGATGAACCCCGATCTGGTCAAGGAATGGATGCGGCTGGACTGGGAAAACATTGCCTACCCCGGCATTGCCCGCACCCAGCTGCGCACCGATCTGATGGATCACCTGACCGCGCTTCTGTCGCAGCCGATGGAGGAGATTGCGCTCAACGGCCCGCTGATCGCCCAGGCGCAGAACATCCTGTCGGAAATGCCGCTGGCGCAGCGGGTCTATAACGGCATCCTGAATTCGCAGCAGGCCACCGCGCTGCCGAAATGGCGGATCACCGATGTCGGCGGGCCGTCGGTCAAGCGGGTGCTGGTGCGCAGTTCCGGCAAGCCGCTGAATGATGGGATCGAAGGCATCTTCACCTATGACGGCTTCCACAATGTGTTCCTGCCGGAGGCGGTCAGTGTTGCCGAACGCGTCCACCGCGAGGCCTGGGTGCTGGGGGAGCAGAGCGAGGCAGCGCAGAATGAGGCGGTTCTTCTGAAGCTCAGCCGCGATGTGCTGGACCTTTATTACAACGACTACATCAGCCGCTATGACCAGATGCTGGGCGATATCGACATCATCCCGCTGGAATCGCTGTCCCATGCGGTGGAAGTCACCAATGTGCTGTCCGGGCCGACCTCTCCCATCGTCAACATCCTGACCGAAGTCAGCAACGAAACCCGGCTGAACGAAGACAAATCGGTGCTGGACGCGGGCTCTCTGGCAGCGGGTGCGCAGCAGGTTGCGGCGATTGAATCCCGGTCGAACCTGTCGATCCAGGGGCAGATCCTGCTGGAGGCGCTGGTCAATTCCGCCGCCAATGCGCCGGGAGAGACAGCCAAGCCGCCGGGGGCCTATGTGCAGGAGCGGTTCCAGTGGCTTTATGATCTGGTCAACCGGCCCGAGGGGCAGCCGTCGCAGCTGGATGACCTGATGGGGCAGCTGCAGCTGGTCTATCAGGAGCTGAACAAGATGTCCTTCTCCGGCGTGGCTGCCGGCGGCCAGAGCGGCCAGGCCCTGCTGCAGTTCCAGCAGACCGCCAGCCGCATGGGCGGGCCGCTGCCCCGCTGGGCAACGCAAATCTCGGCGGGCTCATCGGGGATCACGTCCGAGGGCACCCGCGCCTCGATCAACGCGCGCTGGCAATCGGCGGTGCTGCCGTTCTGCGAACAGGCGCTGGCGAACCGCTATCCGTTCAACCGCTCGGCGCGGGCCGATGTGGCAATGGCGGATTTTGCCAAACTGTTTGCGCCGGAGGGGATGATCGACAGTTTCTTCAACGAGCATCTGATGAAATACGTCGATACCCGCAGCCGGCCCTGGACCTGGAAGCGCGTCAATGACGTCGACCTGGGCATCAGCCCGGCGGTGCTGCAGCAGATGCAATATGCGGCCGAGATCAAGGAGGCGTTTTTTGCGGACGGGCCGCAGCCGGCGGTGAACTTCCAGATCACCGTCAACGCGCTGGATCCCAAGGCCAAGGAGGTGCTGCTGGAAATTGACGGCACCAAGGTGGCTTACAATCACCGTTCCGGCGCGCCGACGCCGGTGGCGGTGACCTGGCCCGGCTCGGTCGGGCTGGCGCGGCTGACGCTGCTGCCGCAAAAGCGCGATGCCGAGAACGTGCTGTCGCGCGACGGGCCCTGGGCCTGGTTTCGGCTGCTGGACGCGGCAGAGGTGCGGCGCACCAATGTGTCCGACCGGCGGCGGGTGAACTTCCGCGTGGGCGGCCGGCTGGCGCTGTTTGAGCTGCAGTCCGGCTCGGTCATCAACCCCTTCGCCCTGCCGGCGATGGCAAAGTTCAGCTGCCCGAAGTCGATGTGATGGCGGGGTTCGGGGCCTTCGGTAAGATGCCGTCAGCCGGGGATTTCTTCCGGCTGAACACGCCGGGCGGTTTTGTCCGGGTGTGGGACGCCTGGCTGCAGCAGATCATGCTGGACGGCAGGGCCGCTTATGGCGCCGGGTTTGACGCGCATTACATGACCGCGCCAATCTGGCGGTTCACCTTGCCTGCCGGACTGGCCGGCGCGGGGGCGGTGATGGGCGTGATGATGCCATCGGTCGACCGCGTGGGGCGCCGGTTTCCGCTGACGCTGATGGCGGGTGCGGGTGTGCCGGGACAAGTGGCGGCGGGGCCGTACCATTTCGGCGAGGCCGCATTATTTGAACGGCTGGAGGATGTGGCGCTGGATGCATTGGAGGACACGATGACCAAGGACCGCCTGGCGGCGACACTCGCAGAGATACCGGCGCCGGCGGCACCGGCCGCTGGCGCCGAGGCCGCAGCGGGGATGACGATGGTTCTGGCCGGGGCCCAGGGCGCGGAGAGGCTGACAGCCGCATCGGATGACGCCCGGCTGGCGGATTGCAGCCTGTGGACCGCGGTTCTGGACGGGGTGCCGCGAACGCTGGCGTGCAGCGGTCTGCCGCAAGGCGCCGCGGCGCTCGGGCTGTTTGACCTGGGCGCGACGGTCTGGGAGGGGGCCGGGGTCTCATGATGAACCCGATGCGCAAATACCGCTATACCGCGCAGACCCACGTGGGACTGAAGCGCAAGATCAACGAAGATGCCGTTCTGGCGCTGCCGGAGCATGACATCTGGCTGGTGGCCGATGGCATGGGCGGACACCAGGCTGGCGACTTCGCCAGCCGCCTGATTGCCGATGCGGTTGCGACGATCCCGCAGGGGCTGGACCCGGCGGCGCGGATGCATTCGCTGCGGGACGCGATCCAGACCGCGCACCAGGCCATCCGGGCCGAAGCCGCCTCCCGCGGCGGCGGCACCATCGGCTCAACCGTTGCCGCGCTGATCATGGCGAACCAGCATTTCGTCGGCCTCTGGGCCGGGGACAGCCGGATCTACCGGCTGCGCAATGGCCGGATCGAGATGCTGACCGAAGATCATTCGGCGGTGGCGGAGTTTGTTCTGGCGGGCAAGATGACTTGGGACGAGGCCGACCAGCATCCGCAATCCAACGCGATCACCCGGGCCGTCGGGGTCGGCGAGGCGCTGGAAATCGACAAGGTGCGCGGCGGCACGGTGCCCGGCGACCGCTTCCTGATCTGCTCTGACGGGCTGACCAAATACGCCACTTTTGCGATCCTCGCGGATGTTCTTGGCAGCACGCCGCTGGAAACGGTTGGCGACCGGCTGATCCAGATCGCGCTGGACGGCGGCGGCGCGGACAACATCACCGCCGTCGTGATTGATGTCCTGTAGCCAAGCCGCTGCCCTTGCAGGGGGCCGCCTGCCCGGTCAGGGTTTGGCGGTGACAAGAACCCGGCTGTCCAGCGAGCGGATGCGGCTGGAATCGGCCTCGTAACTGGCCTGCAGCGCTTCGGCAAAGCCGACGGCGCTTTCCGAGGTCGGGCGCATCCCGTCAAACAGCGGCTCCGACGAATGCAGCACCAGCACCTTGCTTTTGCCCAGGGTGCTGTCATCCACCTTAAAGGCGATGCCGCCGCCGGATGCGGACTCCTCCAGGCTGTAGGCCACCCGCACCGGCACGTCGCCCGCAGCCCCGCCGCGCAGGCTGGCCACCGCATTGTCCGGGCGCGCGATGTTGGGCAGCAGGTGAAACACGTTGCCGGAGACATCAAGGACCGACACCGTCAGGTAGCCGTCGGTCACATCCCCCGGCAGCACCACGTCGATTACCGGGTTTTCCCCGACAAAGAACCGGCCGGAGGGGTTGGGCTCCACCGTCGAGCCGCCCACCGCGAATTCCACTTCGGCACCGCCGGAGGGGGCTTTGGGCAGGTGCTGCTCCACCACACACAGAGAGTCGTTCAGCACCTCGACATCCAGCACCACCTGGCGCTCATGGGCCAGCGCGCGCAGCGCGTCGAACAGCTCCAGCCGGGTGGCGGTGTTGGCGACGCGGCCGCTGATCAGGATCGGGTCGGCCGGCGCATAACCGTCATAATGGCCGTTCCCGTCGCGCACCAGCGGGCCGCAATCAGCAAAGGTGTCCATGATCGCCTTGACCTCTGCCACCGGCAGCATCGGCAGTTCGAACCGGATTTCTGCTTTGCCTTCCAGCGCCCCGGGCAGGCCGTTGCGGAAGCGTTCGTTCAGCATTTCGGCAACGTTGGTGTCGCTGGTCGTGCCGGTCAGGCGGGCCTTGTTGTTGCTGACCACCAGCCGCCATTCGCGCAGGCCCTCAAGCGGCCTTACCGTGTCCAGCAGATCGGCGCCCCAGGTCTCGGCGATTGCGCCGGAGGCCAGGGTCAGATCCGCGTCCTCAGCCAGCGCCAGCAGGGCGTCGCGGGTGGCTTCCGAGGGCACGTTGCCGACGATCTGCACCGGCCCGTCCGCCGGTTTTTCCGCAATCAGCGAATAGGGGCGGACAACCGGATAAGACGGACCCATGAAGCTGTCGAGCATGCCGGAGAAATAGGCCCCCGCGCCGCCGCCGCCGAGCAGCAGCAGAACCGCCAGTGCCGCCCACAGGCCGCCGCGCCCACTCTTTTTCCCCTGTGCGGTTGCGCGCGCCGGGTCCGGCGGGGGAGGCGGCGCCGGCTGGCGGGTTTGCGGTACGATGATGGTGGCATCTTCGGCTGCGGGTCCGTCCAGCACATCCGCCAGACTGCCGCCGTCGGGATTGTCGAGAAACGCCAGCACCTCGCCCGCGCTTTGGAACCGGTCATCCGGGTCCGGGGCGCACATCCGGCCGATCAGCGTCCTGAGGGGTTCCGGCACACCGCTGGTATCCAGCGGTTTCTGCTTGTTCTCAACCACTTCCATCGGGTTGGCGCCGAGTTTGGGCGCGGCGCCGCGGAAGTTGGCAAGCAGCAGCGCGCCCAGCGAATAGATGTCCGAGCGCGCGTCGGTCTGCCCGCTCATCTGCTCCGGCGCGGCATAGGAATACTTGCCCGCAAATTCATTGCCGACAATGGTCTGGGCGCCCGGGTTGGTGTCCTTGGCAATGCCAAAGTCGATGATCACCGCCTCTGCCGGGTCGCCGCCCCGCAGGATGATGTTGTCCGGGCTCAGGTCGCGGTGGACGATATTGCGGGCATGCGCCGCCTGCAGCCCTTCGGCCACGCGGCGGCAGATCACCAGCAGATCTTCGGCCGCCATCGGCCCCTGTTTCAGCCGCTTGTCGAGGCCGGGGCCGTCGATGTAATCCATCAACAGGTAGATATGGCCGTCCGGCGTGCGGTGGTTTTCCGAATAGCGCACCACCGCGGCATGGCGGATTTCGCGGATATTCTCCTCGCGCGCCATCAGGACGGTAAAGTCCTCGTTGGCTGCAAGCTCCTGCTTCAGCACCTTCAGGGCCACCAGGTTGCCGGAGATTTCCGAGCGCGCCTTGTAGACATCCGAGGTGCCGCCGCGCCCCAGCAATCCTTCGATCCGATAGGTATTGTTCAGCAGATCACCCGGCTGGAACAAGTCGCCAGGGCGCGATTCAAGCATGGAGTTCTCCCTGGCCTGCAGTCCGCCGCGAGCCCAAGCCGGGCTTAGCCCAGGGCCTGGAATTCGACGCGGCGGTTTTCATCCGCACGCGGGTTGTCCTGATTGAAAGGCGCGGTCTCGCCCATGCCGATTGCCTTCAGCATATCCTCGGGCACGCCGCAGGCGCTGATCAGGTGGCGGCGCACTTCCTGCGCGCGCAGCAGCGACAGCCGCTCATTATAAGCAGCGGAGCCGGAGCTGTCGGTATGGCCGATGATCTGGAACACGGTGCCGTCCATCAGTTTCATCGACTCGCACATATTGGCCAGCTTGGGCGCCTGGTCCGCCCGCAGCGCCGCGCTGTCAAAGTCAAAGGAGATCTGGACATTGATCTGGGCCTGCTGGTCCACCGGATTGTATTCCTCGGCGGCGGCCGCCACGGTCGCGGTTTCCTGCGCCGTGTCCTGGGTCTGGTCCGTGCTGCTGGGCACGATCACCAGGCCGCGGGTCTTCTGCTTTTTGAAGGCTTCGGTGATTTCCTCAACCGACAGTTCACCGCCGTTCGACTGCGCCTGCGCCAGCGGTGCGAACATGAGACCGGCGCCTAGAACGCTTGCGAAAATTCCTTTCAGGGGGATCATGCTCAGCGCCCTTTCCTACCGTTACAACTTCGCTGGCAGCTTATACCAGCACCTGCTGCCTGCCAATGCCGGGCAAAGGCCAGCGGCGGAAAAAAACACGGTGTTTCCGGCAAGTTGTAAACAGGGGGTTTACTTGCCGCGCACTGAAAGATTGAAATGGGCGCAGGTGAACCGGGAGGGTATATGCGGGTTCTGCCAGCCGTCATAATCGCCATTGGCCTGGTGCTGGCTCCGGCTGTCTGGTTCGGGCTCAGCTGGCTGCTGAGCGAAGAAGATTACCAGGGGGCCGGCGGGGTGGATTCCACCGCGCGTATCGAGATCGAGATGCTGCGCCAGCAGGTCGAGGATCTGCAGGCCCGGATGACCGACCTGCAGAACGAGCTTGCCAGCCTGCCCGCGGGAGGGGCAGGCACCGGAACCCCTTTCACCGATGATGCGGCCGGCGAGGCCGCGATCTGGAACCAGACCGGCGGCGCGGATCTCGATTATGCGCAGGTGGTGCTGATCGCCGACCGGCTGAACGTGAACCGCGGGCTGAAGGTGACGGGCGGCAGCTATCTGACGGAAAAGCTGGGCCGCCCGCGGGAAGATCTGAACGACACCTGCCAGCCGATGACCAACCCGGACCTCAAGGAAAAGCTGGTGACAGAGCAGGTCGGGCCGATCCGGGTCAGCATGCTGCGCCCGGCCATCGAAAGCCTGAAGGTTGTGTTCGAGAACATCCGCCAGGCGGACCCCGACCTTTATGCCCGGATCAACACGGCCGGGGCGCTGTGCGTGCGCCGGATCCGCGGCACGCTCAGCGCGCTCTCCACCCACAGCTATGGCCTGGCTGTCGACCTGAACATCGACGGCAAGCTGGATAATTTCACTGATGGCAAGACCCAGCTGGGGTTGACCATCATGGCGGATTTCTTTTACGACCAGGGCTGGGTCTGGGGCGCGGGGTTCCGCCGCGAGGACAGCATGCATTTCGAAATCAGCCGCCGCCAGCTGGATCAATGGCTGGCCGAAGGGCAGCTGTAACCGTCGGCTTGTCTGCCCAAGGGCCTGTTCAGGAACGAGATGCGCAAAAGGGCGAACAATCCATGAAGCGGATGCATCCGCGGGAACCCAGACGCTTACCCTTCCAGCCCGTAGGCCTGGCGGATCCCCCTTTGGGTGCCCGGCCCGAAATTGCCGTCGATCGCGCCTGCATAGAAATTGTTGTCTTTCAGCTTTCGCTGCAGCGCGCGCCGGGTCTCTGCGGTGAACATCTTGGGGCGTTCGCTCAGCAGGTTGAGCACATCAGAACTGCCGCTGCGCAGCGCCGCATACAGGTAATGGGCTGAATCCTCGGGGCCTTTTGACGGGATCAGCCCGTCATCGATCAGGGCGGCGAAATTGAACTGGGCCTGCGGATGGCGCAGGTCGGCAGCGCGCTCAAAGAACGTCAGCGCTTTCTTCGGGTTGGCGCGCAGGCCAAGCCCGCCCTGGTAATGCAAAAAGCCAAGATCGTTGATCGCATCGGCAAAATCCTGGGCCGCCGCCGCCTGATACAGCTCCAATGCCCTGGCCGGATCGGCGTCGACGCCGGTGCCGCGCTCATACAGCTTTGCCAGCTCAAACTGCGCTTCCGGGGAGCCCGCGTCCGCAGCCCGCTGCAGGAAATCCACGGCCGCCTTGGGGTCAAACCGGCCCTCATTCGGGTTCAGCCGGATATAGGCCAGTCCCAGCATCGACCGGGTATCGCCGAGGTCGGCCAGCGCCAGCAGCTGCTCCTCCTGGTCGGGTTTCAGCGCGGCCCAGGCGGCAGAGGCATCGGCCACGGAAACCGGGGCGTCATTTGCGCCCGGGCCGGCCAGATAGAACGGCACGCCCGTCAGCGAGCCGTAGGTATAGGGTTCCTGCAGGTTGCCGGTGGTCTCCAGAACCCGGTCGCGCACTTGGCGGAACATCAGGCTGATCTCCAGCCCCGGCTGCACCATCTTCTCCATCAGCGCCGTGGCATAAGGCGAGTTGCTGCCGCTGCCGTCCAGCGCCACCTGGCCGTCCTTGGCGGCAAAGGCCACCAGCGTGCCGCGGTCCGGATCGGCCGGCGCCATGCCGCCGCCGCCGCGGGTGGCGGCAGCGTTTTCAGCGGCCTGGGTGCCGCCTTGCTCCAGCGCAATCGAGTCGCCCAGCGGGTTGTCGCGGCAGCTGTCGAGGATCACGATGCGCATCTTGCGGGCCCGGTCCACGGCCGCCAGCAGCTGTTTCAGCGAAAGCGACTGGCGCTGCACATCCCGGTTGCCGGCCACCTTGGCGTCTGCCGGGATCAGGAAATTCTCGCCCTGAACCTCGATCCCGTGACCTGCAAAATAGACCAGCGCCAGATCGGCAACTTCGGAGCGGAAGGCGAAATCCTGCAGCAGCAGCTCCATTTCCGCGGTGCCCGGATCCAGCGCCAGGCTGACGTCAAACCCGATGCCCTCCAGCGTGTCCGCCATCGCGGCGGCATCGTTGCGGGTGTTTTCCAGCGGCGGCAGGTACTGGTAGTCAGCCACGCCGATGACCAGGGCGATGCGGTCGCTTGCAGCCTGCGCCCCTGCCGCCATCAGCAGGCAGGCGGTGAAAATCAACGGTTTGAAAAGCAAAGACATACGGACACCCGGGCTGGCTGTTTCAGCTAGGCCCAATGTAGTCTGCGGCGGCCGCAATGAAAAAGGAAATTCGCGGCCGCGGGTCTGCAGCGCAGCTCCGCCCGGGTCTGGGCGGAGCCGGGGCGTTCAGGTGTCTGCCAAGCTGCTGGCAGAGCGCAGCCGGTCGCGCAGTTTTTCGAGAGTGACCCCTGCCGCTGCGGCCGGCAGATCGGCAGGGCCGGACTCATCAACTTGCGCCTGCACGCGCTTGTAGAAACCGGAGAGCCCGGCCAGGGTCTGGATCACCAGATCAAAGTCCTGCAAAGAGCGCAGTTCCTGGCTGGTCGGGGGCGTGCCCCGTTCCAGCACGTCCAGCACGACGTCTTCCAGCGCCTGCATCTGACTGCGCAGCTGCTCCATTTCCCACGCCGAGGCGGCGCAAAGTTCGCTCAGGGCTTTGCCGGGACGCTCCATGGTTACAGCCGCCCGACGACCTGTTCGATGGCCTGCTTCATCGTGGCGACCGTGAACGGCTTGCGGACAATGTTGTTCAGGCCGATCTGCTTGCCGACCTGGATCATCTCCGGCGTCGGCTTGCCGGTGACCAGAATGAACCCGACCCGCTGTGTGACCTGGTGGCTGCGCAGGGCCTTCAGCAGACCCAAACCGTCCATGCCCGGCATGTTGTAGTCGGACAGCACCATGTGAACCGGTGTCTGGATCAGTTTCTGGTAGGCGCCCTGGCCGGAGTTTTCGACCATGTAGTTCTTGATGCCGATCTCATCCAGGCTTTGTGTGATGATCCCCCGGCTGGTTGACATATCGTCAACGACCATAACGCGGAGAGAGTCTTTCAAGCTCATTTTTCTTTCCTTCTGCTCTGCTTGCAGCCGTGGTCAGGAAGTCCTGCCAGCGGGTGAGTTGACATAGGTTGTGATCCCGGCCGTCTTCAGGTGCTGCGCTGCCGGGCCGGACATGCGCTCTGAGTGCCCGATGAAGAGATAGCCGCCCGGGTTCAGGGCATTCTGGAAGGCCTGCCACACCTTCTGCTGAGTCGGGTTGTCGAAATAGATTGCCACATTGCGGCAAAAGATGGCGTCGAACCTGCCGCGGAACGGAAACGGCTCGATCAGGTTCAGCACCCCGAAGGTGATCAGCTTGCGCAGACTGTCCGGCAGCCGCCCCTCGGCGTCCCGGGCCGGCACCAGCTTGCGGTATTTCGCGTCAATCTGGGCCAGTTCGTCCTCGGGGTATTTCGCCGCCTTGGCGTGCCGCACCACAACCGGGTCGATATCGGTGCCCAGGATCTTGAAATCCAGCTTGGCCGCGTCCGGGCACAGATCCAGAACGGTCATCGCAATCGAATAGGGTTCCTGCCCGTTGGAGCAGCCCGCCGACCACAGCCGCACCCGGCCGCCGCGCCGCGCCTGTTCGATCAGCGGCGGCAGCACATCGTTGCGCAGGGTTTCGAAATGGTGCGGCTCCCGGAAGAAATGGGTCACGTTGGTGGTCAGCAGCGACAGCAGGCCGCTGCGCTCCTGTTCGGAACTGGGGCCGTCCAGGCAAGCCAGATATTCCTTGAAGCTGGTGAAATTGCGCTGGCGCAGCTTGCGCGCCAGCCGCGAGGACACCAGCGGCTTCTTGCTTGCCGCCAGGGCCAGGCCGAAGTGCTTGTGCGCAAACTGCGCGATGGCTTCGAACTCCTGGTCCGAGAGCGTAAAGCTTTCAGCTGCGGGAGTGATGGAACCTTCTGCGCTCACGGCATCACCTGCTCCGGAGCTGAGATCACCGCATCCAGATTGATGATGCGCACCATGGTGTCATCATGCGAGATGATGCCCTGGATGTATTCCATCGTGTTGCGGCTGTCGACCGGCGGGGTGTCCTGGATATCATCCGGGTTGATCGAGATGATTTCCGAGACCGATTCCGCCAGCAGCCCGACCGGTTTGCCATGCACCGAAACCACGATAACCACATTGCGCTCGCTGGCTTCGGTCTGCTGCAGGCCAAAGCGGGCTGACAGGTCATAGATCGGGATCACTGCGCCGCGCAGGTTCATCACCCCCAGCACATCGGCCGGCGCATGCGGCAGGATGGTCACCGGCGACCAGCGCCGGATCTCGCGGATCTGGGTGATCTTCAGGCAAAAGGCCTGGCCTGCCACGGTGAAGCTGACGAACTCGCTGTGTTCAGCGTGCTTCACTTCCTGATCGTTTTGCTTCACTTCAGCTTGCATTGCTCAATCTCCGCTCGGTGTCAAAGGCGGCTGCCGTGGGCGAAGCCGCAATGATGCTTTCAGGGTCCAGGATCATGGCGATTTTGCCATCGCCCAGGATGGTTGCAGCGGCGACGCCGGGAATTTCCCCGCAGACGCCGTCGAGGCTTTTGATCACCACCTGGCGCTGATCGTGGATGTCATCCACTGCCAAGGCGCAGCGCTGGCCGGTTTCGGTCTCCACCAGCAGGTAGACGCCGGCCTGCCGGTCGCTTTCGCGATAGAGACCCAGCGCGCGGGCAACATCGCAGATCGGCACGAAGTTGCCGCGGATCGACAGCAGGGTGCCGTCGGCGCCGAGGCTGTTGATCATGTCGTCGCTGCCGCGCATGGTTTCGACGATCGACGTGATCGGCACCACCATGGTTTGATCGGCAACCGACACCACCATGCCGTCCATCACCGCCAGTGTCAGCGGAAGAATGATGGTGAATGTGGACCCTTTGCCCGGGGCGGAGGAGATGTTGATGCGCCCGCCGAGGCCGGTCACCGCATTCTTCACCACGTCCATGCCAACCCCGCGGCCGGAGAGGTTGGAGATCTCCTTGGCCGTTGAGAAACCCGGTGCGAACAGCAGGTTGTCAATCTCGCCGTCGGTCAGCTCGGCGTTTTCCGGGATCAGCCCCTTCTCGATCGCGATCTGTTTGACCCGCGGACGGTTCACACCGGCGCCGTCGTCCCTGATCTCGATGCAAACGCTGCCGGAGCGGTGCGAGGCAGACAGGCGGATTTCGCCGGTGGTCTGCTTGCCGGCCGCGGTCCGGTCCTCGGGCTTTTCCACGCCATGGTCGACCGCGTTGCGCAGAATGTGCGTCAGCGGGTCGGACAGCCGTTCGATGACTGTCTTGTCGACTTCGGTATTTTCGCCCTCGGTGACCAGTTTGCAGGTCTTGCCGGTGGCAGCCGACGCTTCGCGCACGATGCGGGCCATGCGCTGGAACAGCGGCTTGACCGGCTGCGCACGGATGGCCATCACCCCTTCCTGGATGTCGCGGGCCAGATTCTTGAAGCCTTCCAGCTCCGTCTCGACGTCCCGCGTGTCGGAGACGTTGAGGTTGGCGATCTGCTGCGCCAGCATCGAATGGTTGATGATAAGCTCCCCGACAGCATTGATCAGCCGGTCCACCCGCTCGAGCTCGACGCGAAGCGTCGGCTTGGGACCGCCGCGCTGCTCCTGCTTGCCGCTCTCGGCTTTCGGGGCCGATGCCTTTTCTTCGGCAGCTGCCGGCTTGGCTTCGGGTTCAGGTGCGGGGACCGGCGGTTCAAAAGGGGCGGCAGCTGCCTCGCCGTCTGCGCTGCCGGCGGCAGGCGGGGCGGTGAACATCGCATCCAGGGCCGCCAGGGCATTTGCCTCCGCTTCGGCATCGCCATCCCCGGCAATCGACAGCTCGCACAGTCCTTCGACAAACTCAAAGACCGCCTCGACCACCGATCGCGGTTCCTTGGTCACCAGGACCAGGTCCCACGCCAGGTAGCTTTCGTCCATGTCCATGGTGTCGAACCCGGGCAGCTCGTTCTCGTCGAGCGCCACGGTCAGATCACCCATGTCCCTGAGCGCCTGGAACAGGAAGAACGGCTCGTTGCCGGTGCCGTACATTTCCTTCAGCGGCTGGAAGCGGATCCGGTAGGTTTCCTCCTGCGGTGCTGCCGGAGCGGCACCCAGATCGCCAAGGTCCATCATCGGCGCCGGGCCGCCAAGGCCCATCGGCTCGAAGGTGAGGTCCTCCTCCTCATCGGGAGTGTATTCGTCCAGCGCCGCCAGCAGGGTGTCGTGGTGCGCCTCGTCGATCTGGCCGCCGTCGCGGGCAGCCTCGACCAGCGCCGACAGGTGGTCGCTGGAGCGCAGCAGCAGCTGAACCAGCTTTTCGTCCAGCTCCAGCCGGTTGGAGCGCACTTCGTCAAACACGGTCTCGAACCGGTGGGCAAACGCCACCAGGTCATCCAGGCCAAAGGCTCCGGCGCCGCCCTTGATAGAGTGCACGGCGCGGAAGATCGCATTGACAACCTCGGGGTTGTGATCGCCTCCTTCGATAGCGGTCAGCCCCTCATCCGTTGCTTCGAGGAGCTCTTCGCACTCCTCAAAGAAGGTGTCCTGAATCGAGCCCGACATCTTAGGCCGCGGCTCCGGTCACACGCTTGAGCGCGAAGATCAGCGAGGCATCGTCAAACGGTTTGGTGATCCAGCCGGTGGCGCCGGCGCCGCGGGCACGGGCCTTCAGCTCAGGCGCGCTCTCGGTGGTCAGCACCAGGATCGGCACCTTGGAGTTGATGCCTTCGCCGCGCAGCTCCTCGATCACGCCGAAGCCGTCGAGGTTGGGCATGTTGATGTCGGTGATCACGACGTCGGGATCGACGTCGGGATACATGTCCACGCCTTCGCGGCCGTCAACCGCACAGTGGTATTCAAAACCGGCCTCTTCCAGGGTTGCGGCCAGAAGATTCCGGATCGTGCGGGAATCGTCGATTGCCAGAACTTTGGTCTTCATGCTGTTTCCTCGTCTTCAAAACGGTTGGGCTCCAGCCCCAGAAGGGTCAGGGACTTGCGGCAGGATTCGGTGATGTTGGTGACTGAGAAGCCTACCCCCTCGGACCGCCACTGCTGTTCTGCTCCAAGCAGAACCTGCAGGCAGCGCGAAGGCATCAGAGCGACGCTGCTGCAGTCAATTTCGACCGCCCGGGAGCGGGCCCCTTGCAGGAAGGCGATCAGAGGATCCAGCTCCGCGAAGGCATTCGGCAGATCCAGAATGTGCTTTTGCGTTTCCGTGGTCATTTTCGGCGATTCGCACCCCCGTTGTCGGCGATCAGTTCGAGTTCGATGGAGCAATTGATAGGTGCGGGGCCTTAACATTTGATTGCCGCCGCGTGCGCTCGGAGAGGGATTCATAAGGAGAGGACCCGCAATTCAGCTGGGAAATTCCCGTCAATTTTTATCAGTGGCCGGCCGGGGCCGGAGAATCACCCGGCCGCTGCGCCCGCGCGCCTTCGGCTGTGCGCGGCGGCCTGCGCACAGCCGGCAGCTGTATGTTTACCCGGCCTTTACCGAGTGACGCTGATGCGCTGCGGAATCCGGGGCTTTTTTGCTGTTGACAGGTGTCACGCTTCCCTTCCGTAAGCCGCAAATTAACGTATCCGCGCCATCCTGAGCAGCATCATCATATGCGGTGGCCTAGACCGCGATGCTCTTAGGAGGACGGAATGAAAGCGCTTAAATCGCTCAAGCTGGCACATAAACTGCCACTGTTTGTTGTTGGGTTCGGTATGCTTGTGACGGCGATTCTCGTCACTATCAGCACGGTCAGTTTCCAGCGCAGCGCAGAACTCAATGCCCAGGACCAGCTCAGCTCCATGGTGGCGGACCGCAAGTTGTCGGTTCAAACCCTGCTGGACGGAATTCACGCGGATGTGCAGACGCTGGCCTCGGTGCCGTCGACGGCAACCGCCATCGAATGGCTGACAATGACTTGGAACGACCTGGAGGGAAATCCCGGCCAGGTGCTGCGCCAGGCCTATATCGATGCCAACCCCCATCCGGCCGGAGAGAGGCACCTGCTGGCGCGGGCGGAGGGCGACTCGCCCTACCACATGCACCACGAAAGCTTTCACCCGGCTTACAAGATGCTGATCGACAGCAAGGGCTATTATGATGCCTTTCTGATCAACCTGGCGGGCGACATTGTTTATTCGGTGTTCAAGGAAAACGATTTCGGCACCAATATGATGTCCGGGCCGTTCAAGGATTCCGGGCTTGGCAAAGTCTATCGGGAAGCGCTCGAAGGCAGCCGCAGCGAGGTGTTCTTTGCCGATATGGAGCCCTACGCACCCAGTGCAGGCGCAGCAGCGGCCTTTGCCGCCGCTCCGGTTGTCAATGATGCCAATCTCACGGTCGGCGTGCTGGCGGTGCAGATCCCCGTAGACATGCTGGGGGCCATCATCAACAACGAGCAGGGCATGGGCGACACCACCCAGGTCTATCTGGTGGGGTCCGACATGCAGGCCCGGACCAAATCACGGTTCGAAGGCGGATTTGATGTGCTCTCGCCGCTGCCGCCGACCAAGCAGGTGGTGGAAGCCTTTGACGGCAAGTCGCATGTGCAGAGCGGCGTTCCCGGCCTCAACGGACATTCCGTGCTGGCCTATTCGGAACCGCTGCCGCTGGCCTTTGCGGACTGGGCGATCATCGCCGAGCAGGACTGGGCCGAGCTTATGGCGCCCGCGGTCAAAAAGCGCAACATGCTGCTGATGGCCTCGCTGATCTGCGCCGGCGGCATGTCGCTCTTCGGCTGGCTGTTCGCCCGCTCCATCACCAAGCCGATCGACCGGATCTGTGCGGACATGGAGGCTGTCTCCTCCGGTGATCTGGACACAGAGGTCGCAGCGGCCGGCCGCTCCGACGAAATCGGCAAGATCGGCAAAACGCTGGTCTCGATGCAGGACGACTTGAAGCTGGCCCGCGCCGCGGAAGAGGAGCGCGCCGAGATGCAGCGCCAGCAGCAGGAAGTGGTCGAAAGTCTGAGCACCGGCCTGATGCAGCTTGCGGATGGTGATTTCTCGCGTGAGATCAAGGGCCCGTTCCCGCAGGAATACGAACAGCTGCGGAAGAACTTCAACAGCACGGTCACCAATCTGAGCGGCACCGTTCAGCAGGTGATCGACGCCTCCGGCAGTATCCGCAACGGCGCCGCCGAAATCAGCCAGGCGTCCGATGACCTTTCGCACCGCACCGAGAGCCAGGCGGCCACTTTGGAAGAAACCGCCGCGGCGCTGGATGAGCTGACCGCGTCGGTGAAATCCGCCGCCGAAGGCGCCCGCAGCGTTGAGGCCACCATGGCAGAGGCGCGGACCGAAGCGGAGAACAACCGCGAAGTGGTGCAGAGCGCGGTGTCGGCCATGACCGAGATCGAGCAGAGCTCGAACCACATCAGCCAGATCATCTCTGTGATCGACGACATCGCCTTCCAGACCAACCTTCTGGCCCTGAACGCAGGCGTCGAGGCGGCACGGGCGGGCGAGGCCGGCAAGGGCTTTGCCGTGGTCGCAAGCGAAGTGCGGGCGCTGGCGCAGCGCTCCTCCGATGCGGCGATGGAGATCAAGACCCTGATCGGCGACAGCTCCAAACAGGTTGAGCGCGGAGTGGATCTGGTCGGCAAGGCCGGCGAGGCGCTGCAAAGCATCGTCGAACGGGTCACCCATATCTCGCAGCTGGTCTCCGGCATCGCCGAGGGTGCTGCAGAACAGTCGACCGGCCTCAACGAGATCAACACCGGCGTCACCCAGCTGGACCAGGTGACCCAGCAGAACGCAGCCATGGTGGAAGAGGCCACAGCGGCCGGCCACATGCTGAACACCGACGCGACCAAACTGGCCGAGCTGGTCGCGCATTTCCGGGTCGCAGGCGTCAGCCCTGCAGCCCGTCCTGCCGCTGCAGCGGCCCCGGCTGCTCCCGCTCGGGCGGCGGCCCAGCCTGCGCCTTCGGCGCACGGCAGCGATGACTGGGAGATTGAGGCCAGCGCCGCGCCTGCCGCGGTACCTGCGGCCGCCAGCGGCAATGCCGCCCGCGATCTCTGGCAGGACTTCTAAGCGACTCACCGGAGGCGCCGCTGCCAGGGCAGCGGCGCCTTCAGGCCATGGCAACCTGTGCCGGAAATTCGGATGGCACCGCAAATTAACTGGGGAACCCATTGTCTTCGAAAAACTTATTGATCATTACCACTGACCGCAGCTTTGCCCGAACCCTGCAGAGCTACATGGAATCCGCTTACCCGGGCATGCGGGTGTATTTGGCGAACAACCTGATGATGGCCTACAATCAGGCAGAAGCGGCGCAGCCGGTTTTTGCCTTTGTGGAAGACGGGTTCACCAAGCTGCCGGAATTCGAGATGATGATGGCGCTGTTTTCGGCGATCGACACGCGCTGGGTCTCGGTCATGGACACCCAGGGCGCGACCCCGGCGCGGAAATCCTCACCGCTGCTGGACGTCGGAGCGGGTATCTTCGAACTGACGAAGGCGGATCACCCCAGCCAGTTCGCCCAGTATTTCGACATGATGGTCAACGCACCGCGCCGCAGCCCCCGGACGGCGGCGCGCGCCACGGCAAGCGGTCCTGCAGCGGCTGCGGGCGGCAGCCGCAAGCTGATCCTGATCGGGTCTTCGACCGGCGGGGTGGAAGCCCTGCGCAGCATTCTGGTCGGCTTCCCGTTCGACTGCCCGCCAACCCTGATCGTGCAGCACACCGGCAAGAATTTCGGGTCCGGCCTGGTGTCGCTGCTGGACCGGATCTGTCCGGCGCGGGTGCGGGCGGCCGAGGACGGCATGGCGCTGGAGCCGGGCTATGTCTACATCGCCGCCGGTCAGCGCCGCCACATGGGGCTGAGCAACCGCAAGCCGCTGCAGCTGCGGATGAAGGAAGGGCCGGATATTTCCGGCCACACGCCGTCTGTTGACGCTCTGTTCACCTCTGCCGTGCCATATGGAAAGGACGTTGTTGCCACCATTCTGACCGGCATGGGCCAGGACGGCGCCCGGGGGCTGCTGGACCTGCGCAAGGCCGGCGCCAAGACCTTTGCCCAGGATGAAAAGTCCTCGGTCGTTTACGGAATGCCCAGAGTGGCCTGGGATATCGGCGCCGCGCAGCAGCAGGTGCCGCTGGCCCGGATGGCCAGCACACTACTCCAGGCCAGCAAAGCCTGAACATACCGCAGGAAGGAACCAAAGCCTTGACCACTGTTTTCGCCAACTCGAAATCTGTAACGGTTCTTCAGGGGGAATACCGGGTGACCACCGATCCGAAAATCGTGTTCTCCACGGTGCTTGGCTCGTGCATCGCGGCGTGTATCTACGATCCGGAGAACGGTGTGGGCGGAATGAACCATTTCCTGCTGGCGAATGCCCGCCAGGGCGGCGCGGCCAACGCCCGGTACGGCATCCACGCGATGGAGCTGCTGATCAACGGAATCATGAAGAAGGGCGCCGTGCGGTCCAACCTGAAGGCCAAAGTCTTCGGCGGCGCCAAGATGTCGGCAAACCTGTCGGATATCGGCGCGTCCAATGCCGACTTCGTGCAGCGGTTCCTGCGCGATGAGGGCATCCCGTGCATCTCCTCCAGCGTTGGCGGCACATCCGCCCGCAGGGTGCGGTTCCACGCCTGTTCCGGCGCGGCCCAGCAGACCCATGTCCAGGACGACCGCAAGCTCGGCGAAATGGAGCAGCGTGCCGCAACGCGCCCGGCTCCGGCACCGGCACCGGCGGCAGGCGGCCCGGGCGCTGTCACCCTGTTCTGACCGGCCAGCCCTGCAAAGGCAGAAGACTGCGCCGCCCGGTGTGCACCGGGCGGAGGCAAATACCGTTTGCCCGCGCTGGCCGGCAGCGGTAGTTCCTTAGGGGCTATGAGAAGAAACCGGGCCTCATTTTCGCTGTCTCAGATCTTGCCGGGCCTACGGCGGGTCCTGGCAGCGGCTGTCCTGCTGATATGCGGCATGGCAGCGATGGCGCAGGCGCAGATCACGGTCTTCGCCGCCGCCAGCACCAAAACAGCGCTGGATGAGGCCGCCGCCGCCTATCAGTCTGCAACCGCGCGGACAGTCACCATTTCCTATGCCGGCTCCCCGGCGCTGGCGCGGCAGATCCAGCTGGGCGCGCCGGCGGATGTGTTCCTCTCCGCCAATTCCGGCTGGATGGATGTTTTGCAGCAGGAGGGGCTTGTGGATCCGGCCTCGCGCCTGGACTTGCTGACCAACCGCCTGGTGCTGATCGCGCACGGGAACGGCGCCGCACCGCTGGACCTGTCAGCCGCGGATCTGGGCGGGCTGCTGGGCGAGGGCCGGCTGGCCATGGCGCTGACCGATGCGGTGCCTGCGGGCATCTACGGCAAGGCCGCCCTTATGGCATTGGGGCAGTGGACCGCCGTCGCGCCCAAGGTGGCGCAGGCCGCCAATGTGCGCGCAGCGCTGGCGCTGGTGGCCTCGGGCGAGGCGCCAATGGGCGTGGTCTACGCGACCGATGCCCGCGCGGACAGCAAGGTCTCGGTGATCGCGGTGTTTCCGGAGGCAAGCCACCCGCGGATCGTCTATCCGGCGGCTGCCGTCGCAGGCGGTAACGCCGCAGAAGCCAAGGTTTTTCTGGAGTATCTGCGCAGCCCCGAAGCGCGGGACATCTTCCTGCGCCACGGTTTCGGGGTGCTGGCGGAGTGAGCGCTGAGACGGCATGGCTGGGGCCGCAGGAATGGCAGGCGGTGATGCTGTCGCTGCGGGTCTCTCTTTGGGCGACGCTGGCGGCGCTGCCGCTGGCTGTCTTTGTGGCCTATGCGCTGGCGCGCTGGCGGTTTCCCGGCAAGCAGATCGTCAACAGCCTGGTGCACCTGCCGCTGATCCTGCCGCCGGTGGTGACCGGCTACCTTTTGCTGACGGTGTTCGGCACCAAGGGGCCGGTCGGCGGTGCGCTGCAGCAAATCGGCATAGTCTTTGCCTTCCGCTGGACCGGCGCGGCACTGGCCGCGGCCATCATGGCCTTTCCGCTGATGGTGCGGGCGATCCGGCTGTCGGTGGAGGCTGTGGATCCGAAGCTGGAACAGGCCGCCGCAACCCTGGGCGCTTCGCGGGTGCTGTGCTTTGCCACCGTCACCCTGCCGATGATCCTGCCGGGGCTGATTGCCGGCACCGTGCTGGGCTTTGCCAAGGCGATGGGGGAATTCGGCGCGACCATTACCTTTGTCTCAAGCATCCCGGGGCAGACGCAGACGCTGCCCTCGGCGATCTACACGTTTCTGCAGGTGCCGGGCGGGGAGGCGGCAGCATTGCGGCTGACGCTGGTGTCAATCGCCATCGCCCTCAGCGCGCTGCTGTTCTCCGAACTACTGGCACGCCGCGCGGCTGAGCGGACCGGGGGGCGCTGATGCTGACGGTCTCGCTGCAACATGCGCTGCCGGGGTTCGGGCTGGATGTGCAGTTCGAGGCGCCGCCCGGCGTCACCGTGCTGTTCGGGCGGTCCGGCACCGGCAAGACCACGGTGATCCAGGCGGTTGCCGGCCTGCTGCGGCCCGATCAGGGGCGGGTGACGCTGAATGGAGAGGTGCTGTTTGACACCTCGCAGCGGCATTGGCTGCCGCCGCACAAGCGCCGCATGGGCTATGTATTTCAGGAGGGGCGGCTGTTTCCGCATCTGACCGTGCGGCAGAACCTGCTGTTCGGGCAATGGTTTGCGCCACGCAGCGCCAAGCGGGAGAGCCTGGACCGGGTGGTGGAGCTGCTGGGCATCGGTTCCCTGCTCCAGCGGCGGCCCGGGCGGCTGTCAGGCGGGGAGAAACAGCGGGTGGCGATTGGCCGGGCCCTGCTGTCGGCGCCGCGGATGATCCTGGCGGATGAGCCGCTGTCGGCGCTGGATGAAGCGCGCAAGGCGGAGATCCTGCCCTATTTCGAGCGGCTCAGGGACGAGATCGGCATCCCGATGCTCTATGTCAGCCATTCCGCCGCTGAAGTGGCCCGGCTGGCGACCACGGTTGTGGTACTGCAGGACGGCAAGGTGCAGCGCCAAGGCAGCGCGGCTGAGGTGCTGGGCGATCCGGCGGTCCTGCCCGCGGGCGTGCGCGCCGCCGGCGCCCTGCTGGAAGCACGAGTGACCCGCCACCACGAGGACGGGCTGACGGAGCTGGAGGCGGGCGGCGTGCCGCTGTTCCTGCCGCAAATTACCAGGGCTCCAGGCAGCCAGGTGCGGGTGCGGATCTCGGCGCATGAGGTGATCCTGTCGCGACAGCGCCCCGAAGGCCTGTCAGCGCTCAACATCCTTCCGGGCACGGTTGAGAATGTCCGCACCGGCGGCGGCCCGGGCGCCATGGTCTCGCTGCGGACGCCGGCCGGGCGGGTGCTGGCCCGGGTCACCCGGCGCTCGGCGCAGGCGCTGGGGCTGGAACCGGGGGCAAATTGCTTTGCAGTGGTCAAAACCGTCTCGATCGCGCCGGAGGATATCGGCAGCGGCGGCTAGGCGTCCCCGCCTGCTTTCAAAAATTCCGCAACAATCCTTCAGGTAATCTTGATACGGAAATAAGTTCGGTTGCGGGCGGAGCGCGGGTATCAATAGGGGCAGCAGTTCAAGAGGAAAGGCAGCCCATGACCAAACGATCCTATTACGCCCCGGAAGGCGGGCTGCCGCCACAGACCCAATTGCTGACCGACCGGGCGATGTTCACCGAAGCCTATGCGGTGATCCCCAAGGGCACGATGAGCGATATCGTGGCGAGCCTCTTGCCGTTCTGGGACAAGGCCCGCTTCTGGGTGCTGTCGCGGCCCCTGTCGGGCTTTGCCGAGACGTTTTCCCAGTATATCGCCGAGGTGCAGCCCGGCGGCGGCAGTGACCAGCCGGAAACCGAACCCGGCACCGAGGCGGTTCTGTTTGTGGTGCAGGGCGCCATGACGCTGACCATCGACGGCACCGCGCATGAGTTGGAGGAGGGCGGTTATGCTTTTCTGCCGCCGCAGGCCAGCTGGAGCCTGCGGAACAACTCCGGCGCGCCGGTGCGCTTCCACTGGATCCGCAAGGCGTATCAGGCGGTTGCAGGCCTGGACGCGCCCGAAGCCTTTGTCACCAACGAAAACCGCGTCGATCCGACGCCGATGCCGGGGACCGAGGGCAAATGGGCGACGAGCCGTTTTGTCGACCCGAACGACCTGCGCCATGACATGCATGTGACCATCGTCACCTTCGAACCCGGCGCGGTAATCCCCTTTGCCGAAACGCATGTGATGGAGCATGGCCTCTATGTGCTGGAAGGCAAGGCAGTCTACCGGCTGAACCAGGACTGGGTCGAGGTCGAGGCGGGCGATTACATGTGGCTGCGCGCCTTTTGCCCGCAGGCCTGCTATGCCGGCGGCCCGGGCAAGTTCCGCTATCTGCTGTACAAGGACGTGAACCGGCATATGCCGCTGGCGCCGCTGCGCTGACGGCGGGGGGAGCGCCCGGCCCGAAAATGTGCCCGGGCGCTGCCCGGCTGGTCAGCCGGGCGCGGCCTGATCCGCCGCCGGCGCGCCCAGCCCATAGGACAGTTTTTCTGCGGCGCCCCTGACCAGGGCGCCGATTTCGCTGATGCGCGCGTCCGGCATCCTGGACGTGGGCCCGGAGACAGAGATCCCGGCCAGCACCTCACCCTGCATTCCGAACACCGGCGCTGCCACACAGCGCATGCCCGGCGCCTTCTCCTCGTCGTCGAAGGACCAGCCGCGGCGGCGGATCTGCGCCAGATCTTCGCGCAAGGCGTCTGCCGAGGTCAGGGTTTTCTCCGTGAATTCCTGCAGCGCGCTCCCGCGCAGGAAGCGGGCCAGCTGGTCCTCCCCGAAACAGCTGAGCAGCGCCTTGCCGATACCCGACGCGTGCATCGGTGAAGTGGTGCCGGGCGGAAAGAAGGCGCGGATCGACTCGTAGGTTTCCACCTGGCTCACAAACATCACGTCGCCGCCGCGTTCGATACCGAGGTTCGAGGTTTCGCCGGTTGCCTCCATCAGCTCCCGCATCACCGGCCGCGCCCGCTCGATCACGCTGGAGCGGCGCAGAAAGGCAGAGCCGAGGCGGAAGGCCATGGCGCCGATGTGCCAGGTCTGCGACTGCGGCTCCATCTCGACGATCTGGCGCGCCTCCAGCGTGGCCAGCACCCGGTACATAGTGGCCGCCGACTGATCCAGCGCGGTGGAGAGTTCCGTCAGCGTCATGCCGCTGGCGCCGGCCAGCGCATCCAGCACGTCCAGCGCGCGGTCGAGCGATTGGATCGTGGGCGGGTTGCTGGCGGAATCAAAGTTCTTTGGGCGGCCCTTGCGGCGCGGTGCTTGCGGCATTTTCAGGCCTCCGAAGGCAATTCAAACAGCAGCTTATTGATACATCTGAAAATCACTTCTGTACAATGAAAAACTCAAACCCTTTGTAAAACGGTGCTTTTTCAGCGCTTCTTCCATTTATGAAATCTTTTTTCAAAAAAATTTACCCGCGCGCGCCGCCCCCTTAGAGTGAAGGAAATCGCCACAGGAGGGCACGACATGAGCTTTCAAAATCCGGTTTTCATCCCCGGTCCGACCAATATGCCCGAAGCGCTGCGCAAGGCGGTGGACATGCCGACGCTGGACCACCGCTCGCCGCTGTTCGGCCAGATCCTGCACCCGGCACTGGCTGGGGTGAAGAAGGTTCTGAAAAGCGAAACCGCAGAGATCTTTGTCTTTCCGTCGACCGGCACCGGCGGCTGGGAGACCGCAATCACCAACACGCTGACCGCAGGCGACAAGATCCTGGCCGCGCGCAACGGCATGTTCAGCCACCGCTGGATTGACATGTGCCAGCGCCACGGGCTGGACGTTCAGATTGTCGAAACACCCTGGGGGGAAGGCCTGCCTGCGGACCGCTACGAGGAAATCCTGACCGCCGACACAGCCCACCAGATCAAGGCGGTTCTGGCGACCCACAACGAGACTGCGACGGGCGTCAAGTCCGACATCGCTGCTGTCCGCCGCGCGCTGGATGCGGCAGGCCACCCGGCGCTCTTGTTTGTGGACGGCGTGTCCTCGATCGCCTCGATGGACTTCCGGATGGACGAATGGGGCGTCGATATTGCCGTCACCGGCTCGCAAAAGGGGTTCATGCTGCCGCCGGGCCTGGCCATCACCGGCTTCTCGCCCAAGGCGATGAAGGCGGCGGAGACCGCGACCCTGCCGCGCACCTTCTTTGACATCAAGGACATGGCCAAGGGCTATGCCAACAGCGCCTATCCCTACACCCCCTCTGTCGGGTTGCTGAACGGTTTGAACATGGCCTGTGGTATGCTGCTGGATGAAGGGCTGGAGAACGTCTTTGCCCGCCACCACCGGATTGCCGAGGGCGTCCGCGCCGCGGTCCGCGCCTGGGGGCTGGAGCTGTGCGCGGTGTCGCCGGAGGTCTACTCCGACAGCGTCAGCGCAATCCGCACGCCCGAAGGCTTCGACGCCAACACGTTCGTGAGCCTGGCGGCCGAGAAATACGGCGTCGCCTTTGGCACCGGCCTGGGTGAGGTCGCGGGCAAGGTGTTCCGCATCGGCCACCTGGGCAGCCTGACTGACGTGATGACGCTGTCCGGCATTGCGACCGCCGAAATGGTCATGGCCGACCTGGGCCTGAACATCAAACTGGGCTCCGGCGTGGCGGCGGCTCAGGACTACTACCGCGGCAACAGCGCCAGTAGCGCCAAGGCCGCCGCCTGATGAAGGATAACGCGATGTATATCCCGACCTATGAGGACATGCTGGCTGCGCATGAGCGCATCCGGCCCCATATCCGCCGCACACCGGTCCGCACCTCGGATTATCTGAACGAACTGACTGGGGCGGAGCTGTTCTTCAAGTGCGAGAACTTCCAGGAGCCGGGCGCCTTCAAGGTGCGCGGCGCCACCAACGCAGTGTTCGGGCTGGACGAGGCGCAGGCCGCCAAGGGCGTCGCCACCCATTCCTCGGGCAACCATGCCTCCTGCCTGTCCTACGCAGCCATGCTGCGCGGCATTCCCTGCAACGTGGTCATGCCGCGCACCGCGCCGCAGGCCAAGAAGGACACCGTGCGCCGCTATGGCGGGCGGATCACCGAATGCGAGCCCTCGACCAGTTCGCGCGAGGAGACCTTTGCCAAGGTGCAGGCGGAAACCGGCGGCGATTTCGTGCATCCCTACAATGACCACCGGGTCGTCGCGGGGCAGGGCACCTGCGCAAAGGAATTCGTGGAGCAGACCGATGGCCTCGACATGGTTGTGGCCCCGATCGGCGGCGGCGGCATGATCTCTGGCACCTGCCTGACGCTGTCGACGCTGGCACCGGAAATCCAGGTGATCGCGGCAGAGCCGGAACAGGCCGATGACGCCTACCGCAGCTTCAAGGCGGGCTACATCATCGCCGATGATGCGCCCAAGACCATTGCCGACGGGCTGCTGGTGCCGCTCAAGGAGCTGACCTGGCACTTCGTCAGCAACCACGTCAGCGAGATCTACACGGCGTCTGATGCGGAAATCATCGACGCGATGAAACTGATCTGGAAGCACCTGCGCATCGTGATGGAGCCGTCCTCGGCGGTGCCGCTCGCCACCATTCTGAAAAACAAGGACGCCTTCGCGGGCAAACGCGTGGGCCTGATCGTCACCGGCGGCAATGTCGACCTCGACAAACTGCCTTGGATGAACAGCTAAACTGGGGAATAGAACCATGAACGCACAGACAAATTTTGATCAGCTCGAAGTCGGCTATGACGTCCCGGCGGTCCCGGGCATGGACGAGGCTGACATCCAAACCCCGGCGCTGGTCCTCGACCTGGACGCGCTGGAGCGCAACATCAAGAAGATGGGCGACTATGCCAAGGCGCATGGCATGCGCCACCGGGTGCACGGCAAGATGCACAAGTCGGTGGATGTGGCCAAGCTGCAGGAAGAACTGGGCGGCGCGGTTGGCGTTTGCTGCCAGAAGGTCTCCGAGGCTGAGGTCTTTGCCCGCGGCGGCATCAAGGACATCCTGGTCTCCAACCAGGTCCGCGACCTGCAGAAAATCGACCGTCTGGCCCGTCTGCCCAAGCTGGGCGCGCGCACCATCGTCTGCGTTGACGACCTGGACAACGTGGCCGACTTGTCGGCAGCGGCGCAAAAGCACGGCACTGAGCTGGAAGTCTTCGTTGAGATCGACTGCGGCGCCGGCCGCTGCGGCGTGACCACGACTGAGGCGGTTGTCGAGATTGCTAAGGCGGTGAACGCGGCAGAAAACCTTAAGTTCTCCGGCATCCAGGCCTATCAGGGCGCGATGCAGCACATGGACAGCTACGAGGACCGCAAGGCCAAGCTGGACATTGCCATCGCCCAGGTTGCAGATGCGGTTGAGGGCCTGAAGGCCGAAGGCATCGCGTGCGAGCTGGTTTCCGGCGGCGGCACCGGCTCCTACTACTTTGAATCGAACTCCGGCGTGTACAACGAGCTGCAGTGCGGCTCCTATGCCTTCATGGATGCGGATTACGGCCGCATCCTCGACAAGGACGGCAACCGGATCGACCAGGGCGAGTGGGAAAACGCCTTCTTCCTGCTAACCCAGGTGATGAGCCACGCCAAGGCCGACAAGGCCATCGTGGACGCAGGCCTCAAGGCGCAGTCGGTCGACAGCGGCCTGCCCTTCGTCTTTGGCCGCGATGACGTGGAATACATCAAGTGCTCGGACGAGCACGGCGTGGTCTCGGACCCTGACGGCGCGCTGAAAGTGGGCGACAAGCTGCGCCTGGTGCCGGGCCACTGCGACCCGACCGCCAACGTGCATGACTGGTACGTCGGCGTGCGCAACGGCAAGGTCGAAACCGTTTGGCCCGTCTCGGCCCGCGGCAAAGCCTACTAACCGATCCATCCCCAAACTGGCGGAGGTGCGCATGCCGCCCTCCGCCGGCTTTTTTGTTGAGGAGAAACAGACATGTATATCGTTCCGGAAAAGGCGGTTGCGGACCTGGTGACCCGCGAAGCCTCGTTCGATGCGGTCGAGAAGGTTTTTGCCGCCATGGCGTCGGGGGATGCCTACAACTTCCCCGTGGTGCGCGAGGCGATCGGCCATGAGGATGCGCTCTACGGCTTCAAGGGCGGCTTTGACCGGGCTGGTCTTACACTTGGACTTAAGGCCGGCGGCTACTGGCCGAACAACCTGGAAAAGCGCGGGCTGATCAACCACCAGTCCACCGTTTTCCTGTTTGACCCGGACACCGGCAAGGTGAAGGCGATGGTGGGCGGCAACCTCCTGACCGCGCTGCGCACCGCCGCGGCCTCCTCGGTATCGATCAAGCATCTGGCCCGCCAGGACGCCAAGGTGATCGGCATGATCGGCGCAGGCCACCAGGCCAAGTTCCAGCTGCGCGCGGCGCTGGAGCAACGCAATTTCGAGAAGGTCATCGGCTGGAACTTCCACCCGGAAATGCTGCCGAACCTGCAAGAGGTGGCCGAGGAGGCGGGGCTGCCGTTTGAAGCGGTGGAACTGGACGGCCTGCGCGAGGCGGATGTGATCATCTCGATCACCTCGTCCTTCGACGCGATCCTGAAGGCGGACCAGGTCAGCCCCGGCACCCACATCGCCTGCATGGGCACCGACACCAAGGGCAAGCAGGAAGTCGACCCGCAGCTGCTGGTCAAGGCGGACGTGTTCACCGACGAGGTGGCGCAATCTATCTCCATCGGTGAGGCGCAGCACGCGGTGGCCCAGGGCCTGATCCAGGAGGCCGACGTCGCCCAGCTTGGCGCAGTAATCAACGGCACCAACCCGGGCCGGACCTCGGACGATCAGATCACCCTGTTCGACGGCACCGGCGTCGGCCTGCAGGATCTGGCCGTCGCGGCCTCTGTGGTTGAGGTGGCGGTGGAAAAGGGCATCGCCATTGAGGTCGATTTCTAAGCACAGCCAGAAACACATTCTGCGAATATCCGCATAGCGGAGCGGCAGGAGAGAGGTGTACCTCTCTCCTGTTTTCCATTGAGGGACTGGAAAAATGTTTCTGGGATTGAGCCTGCTGGTGGTCGGCGTGGTGCTGTGCCTGAACGGCGTCTGGCAGATGGGCCGGATCGAGGACCGCGAGATCATCCTGATCAACGCCGTTGCGGCGCTGGTGTTCTTTGCCGTGGTGCTGCTGATCGCGCTGGCCGCGCGGCAGCCGGCGGACCTGCTGGATGCAGGCATGACGCTCTTGTTCGGCACCACCTACCTCTGGGTGGCTTATAACCGCATCTTTGCGTCCAGCGGCGCGGGGCTGGGCTGGTTCAGCGGCTTTGTGGCGCTGACCGCCGCGCCCATGGTGCTGCGGGTGCTGGCGCAGGGGGATGGTCTGTTCGATGTCTGGCTGGCCGCCTGCTGGGCGGCCTGGTCCGGGCTGTGGTTCCTCTTCTTCCTGAACCTCGCGCTCCGGCGCGGCAGCCCGCGGCTGACTGCCGCGGCAACGCTGCTGTGCGGGATCTTCACCGGCTGGCTTCCGGGGCTGGCGGTCTTGCACGGGCTGGCCGGCTGAGAGCAAAAAAGCCGGCCCTTTGCGGGCCGGCCGTTGATTTAGCTACAGGCGGTTGCCTCAAGCTTGATCCTCATGCGGCAGCGACCCGCGTCCGTGGCCGCTCAGCCCGCCAGAAACTTCCTCGGTCGCTTCTCCCGCCAGTTCCTGCGGCAGCACCAGGTTCAGCACGATGGCAATCAGCGCGGCTGGCAGCAGACCGCTGGTCAGCAGGATGCGCGCGGTATCGGGCATGTGCTGCAGCGCGCCGGGCTCCAGCTGCAGGCCCAGGCCGATGGACAGGGAGATCGCAAAGATCACCATATTGCGGCGGTTCCAGTCCACGTCCGACAGCATCGAAACACCGGCCGCAACCACCATGCCGAACATCACTATGACGCCGCCGCCCAGCACCTCGATCGGCACGGTGCGGATCACCGCGCCCACCTTGGGCACCAGTCCGCAGACAATCAGGAAGATGGCACCGCAGGTCACAACGTGGCGGCTCATTACCCCGGTCATGGCGATCAGGCCGACGTTCTGGGAAAACGACGTGTTGGGGAAGGCACCGAAGAAGCCCGCCATGGCGGTGCCGATACCATCGGCATAGGTCGCGCCGGCGATCTCCTCCTCGGTGGCCTCACGGCCCGCGCCGCCCTTGGTCACGCCAGAGACATCGCCGACGGTCTCCACCGCAGAGACAAAGCTCATCAGGCAGAAACCGATGATGGCCGCGGCAGAAAACTCTACCCCGTATTTGAACGGCTGCGGCAGGGCAAAACCCGCGGCTTGCGACCAGGAGCCGGAGACCGCCTCGAGCGTCAGCATGCCGGTCATCAGCGCGTAGATGTAGCCCGCGATCAGACCGAGCAGCACGGCAGAGACCGACAGCATCCCCCGGGTGAAGAACTTGAGGCCCAGAGTCACAAAGATCACCACCAGCGCCGCCGACCAGTTGAGGAGAGAGCCGTATTCCGGCGTGCCGATGGCGGGCACACCGCCTGCGGCATACTGGATGCCCACCTTGACCAGCGCGAGGCCGATCATCGTCACCACCAAGCCCGTCACCAGCGGCGGCAGGGCAAAGCGGATCCTGCCGATCACCGTGCCCAGCAGCCCGTGGAAGATACCGCCAATAATGACGCCGGTGAACAGCGCAGCCAGCCCGTCCACGCCCTTGCCCGCAACCAGCGGGATCATGATCGGCAGAAAGGCAAAGGAGGTGCCCTGCACAATCGGCAGCGCGGCTCCAACCGGACCCAGGGTGATGGTCTGCAGCAGGGTGGCGACGCCGGCAAACAGCATCGACATCTGAATGAGATAGAGCAGTTCCGGAAAATCGGGCGAGTTGGAGCCGAAACCGAAACCGGCGGCCCCGGCCACGATGATGGCGGGCGTCACGTTTGAGACGAACATCGCCAGCACATGCTGGATGCCGAGCGGCACCGCCTTATGCAGGGGAGGCGTGTAATTGGGGTCGCGCAGCTGCGCCGGCGTCCCGATGGAAGTGTCAGCCATGAAAGGTATCTCCTGTCGGTCATGGGGATCTTGCCGCTTCTTGTTTTTGTTGGCGGCTTCGGGCTGTGGTCAGTCCGCGACCACGGTAAAAGGCTCCTTGAACCAGTGTTCTTCGAGGTTGGGTGAGGTGCCGATCCGGTCGACAACGATGTATTGGCCGGGCGCGCCGAGGGGCGCGAGCACCCCGTGCCAGATGCCGCGGTGCAGGTTGACGGACTGGCCCGGCTGGCTGATGAAGGCCTGCAGGTTGACCGGCACACCGCCGTCGTCATCCGCCACCACCACCAGCATCGGCACGCCGCTCACTGGCACAAAGGCCTGGCTGCCCTCGGGGTGGCGCTCCACCATGTCCACCTTATGCGGCAGGTGGCGGGCCTTGGCGTCAAACAGGCTGATGCCGGCCCGGCCGTCCGGGCCGAAATCCACGACCGCGCGGTCGTGATGACGGCCGCACATGCCCTGATTGATCATCTTGTCCGGAGCGCCCGCAACCTCGATCACGTCGCCATAGGGCGCAAAAGCCGCTGCGGTCAGCGGCTTCGCTGTCAGCCGGCCGCTCACGGCAGCATGTCCTGCAGGCGGAACTGGGCAATGCGCTCAACCTGGCGGCAGGCCTCATCGAACTCGGTCGCCCGGTCATTGTGGATGCGGCGGTGGAACGCCTCCATGATTGACGCCTTGTTATGGTCGCGCACCGCAACGATGAAGGGGAAGCCGTGCTTCTCCACGTACTCGGTATTGAGCCGAGTGAAGGTCTCGCGCTCCTCATCGGTCAGCATATCAAGGCCGGCACTGGACTGTTCTGAGGTGCTCTCGGCGGTCAGCCGCCCCGCAGCGGCCAGTTTGCCCGCCAGATCCGGGTGCGCGGTCAGAACGCCCAGACGCTCATCCTCGCTGGCGGTTCGGAAGATCCGGCACAGTGCATTGTGGACGCCCGCAGCGCAGTCATGCGCCGGGCCCAGCTCCAGATCAAAGGCACGGTCGGCGATCCACGGCGAATGCTCGAAGATCGAGCCGAACTTGGCGACAAACGCCTCGCGGTCCATTTGGCTGGGGCGCTCGCGCTTCACCGGCGGATGGGTTTCGGCCCAATGCTCGGCAATGTCGATCCGGCGCGGGCACCAGACGCCCTCGAATCCCTGGATGTAATCGATGAAGCGCTTGAGGCCGGCGATCTTGCCCGGACGCCCGACCAGACGGCAGTGCAGGCCGATGGTCATCATCTTCGCAGCACCTGCCTCGCCCTCGGCATAGATCACGTCGAAGGCATCCTTCAGATACTGGAAGAAATGCTCGCCCGTGATCCAGCCCGGCGAATTGGCGAACCGCATGTCGTTGGCTTCCAGCGTGTAGGGGATGATCAGCTGTTCGCGCCCGCCGGTTTCCAGCCAATAGGGCAGGTCGTCGTCGTAAGTGTCAGAGATGTAATCGAACCCGCCTTCTTCGGCCACTAGCTGCACCGTATTGGCGCTGCAACGGCCTGTGTACCAGCCGCGCGGGCGGGTGCCTGTGACCTCGGTATGCAGGCGCACGGCTTCGGCGATTGCGGCGCGCTCCTCCTCCTCGGCCATGTCCTTATGCTCGACCCACTTCAGGCCGTGGCTGGCGATCTCCCAACCCGCGTCCTTCATCGCCTGCACCTGTTCAGGGCTGCGGGCCAGCGCGGTCGCCACGCCATAGATGGTCAGCGGGATGCCCGCGCCGGTGAACAGCCGGTGCAGCCGCCAGAAGCCGGCGCGGCTCCCGTATTCATAGATCGACTCCATGTTCCAATGGCGCTTCCCGGGCCATTGCGCTGCACCGGGAATGTCGGACAAGAAAGCTTCCGAGGCCGCATCCCCATGCAGGATGCAGTTCTCGCCGCCTTCTTCATAGTTCAGAACAAATTGCACGGCGGCTTTGGCCCCATTGGGCCACTGCGGGTCGGGTGCGGCAGCACCGTATCCGCGCAGGTCACGAGGATAGCGCGTCATGTCAGGTCTCCTGTCTTTTTATTATGTATAGAACAGATAATCTGCTTCGGCTTTCAGTATATTTTTGAAAGAACTTTTTGACTCTTCCCGCTGTATGGGGCGGGCTGAACCAAGCATACCTAGGGAAACGGAATTGAAAGGAGGCTGTCATGGCCGGATTTCTGACCACCCATGTGCTGGACACCGCCCGCGGCTGCCCGGCGGAAGGGCTGAAGATCGACCTGTACCGGATCGAAGGCGATGAGCGCATCCATCTGCGCAGCCTGACCACCAATGACGACGGGCGCACTGACGAACAGATCCTGCCCGCAGGCGAATTCGCCACCGGCACCTATGAGCTGGTGTTCCACGCAGGCGGCTATCTGCGCGCCACCGGCCAGGCTGGGGCGGACCCGCTGTTCCTGGACGAGGTGCCGCTGCGTTTCGGCATGAGCGAGGCAGACAGCCACTACCACGTGCCGCTCTTGCTGTCGCCTTACGGCTATTCCACCTACCGCGGCAGCTGAGTCGCACACCCCAAGATACCTCTCCTCCCGCTTGGCATCTGCCGGCGGTTCCCGCCTCAGGAAACTGGGGCGGGCTTTTTCATTCTGGGGGGAGGGACGCCTGAATGTGATCCACCATGAAATCCATGAACAGCCGCACCTTGGGGTCCTGATGGCGGCGGTGAACGTACAGGCAGGCCATCTGGATCGGGATCGGCGGCTCCTCCGCCAGCACCGGCACCAGCCGGCCGGAGGCGAGGTGTTCCGATATTTCGAACACCGGCTTCAGGATGATCCCATGCCCGTCCAGCGCCCAGCTGGTCAGCACGTCGCCGTGGTCCGATTCAAACGGCCCCGTAACCGTCACCCGCTTGACCCCATCCTGGCTGCGCAGCGGCCATTGGAACTCCGGCGCGCCGGGATAGCGCAGGTTCAGGCAGTCATGCGCGTCCGTCTTCAGCTCCTCGCTGTTGTTCGGCTGGCCGCGCCGCTTGATGTACTCTGGCGCCGCGCACAGCACCCGCGGGCAATCGGCGATCTTGCGGATGCGCAGGTTTGAATCCTCCGGCACGCCAAGGAAAAACGCCGCATCCAGCCCCTCCGCCGCCAGGTCCAGCTTGCGGTCCGACAGCCGCAGCCGGATCGAGATCAGCGGATAGGCTTCCTTGAACTTCGGCACCGCCGGTGCAATCAGGTGCTGCCCCAGACCCAAGGGCGCCGCCACATAGAGCGTTCCGCGCGGGGTTTGGGTGACGCTGCTGATATCGGCCTCCGCCTCGTCAACCGCTTCCAAAATCTTGACCGCCCCGTGATAGAACAGATTGCCCTGTTCGGTCGGATTGAGCAGCCGGGTGGTGCGCTGGAACAGCCGCACGTTCAGGTGATCCTCCAGCTGCGAAATCCGCGACGACGCCACCGCGGCCGAGATCCGCATGTCCCGCGCAGCGGCAGACATGTTGCCAAGTTCATAGACACGGACAAAGGTGCGGATGTTGTCGAGATAGGCCATTCACGTATTCTTTGTGTTATTTTGAAACAGCTTGGGTTTTTTACCTAATACATGAAAATAACACCATGCTCTAGTCTCGGGTCAAAGCTTATGAGGAGAGAACAATGGAAGAGCTTGTGATCATGTGGGACTGGCTGGGCTTTGCGGTCCGCTGGCTTCACGTCATCACCGCCATTGCCTGGATCGGATCGTCCTTCTACTTCGTCGCGCTGGACCTTGGCCTGCGGAAGGTTCCGCATCTGCCGGTCGGCGCGCACGGCGAGGAATGGCAGGTCCACGGCGGCGGTTTTTATCACATCCAGAAATACCTGGTGGCGCCGGAGAACATGCCGGATCATCTGATCTGGTTCAAATGGGAGAGCTACGCCACCTGGCTGTCTGGCGCGGGGCTGCTGATGATCGTCTACTGGGCCGGCGGTGAACTGTACCTGATCGACTCCAGCAAGGCTGACCTGGCCCTGTGGCAGGGTATCCTGATCTCCGGCGCATCACTCAGCATCGGCTGGCTGGTCTATGATGCCTTGTGCAAATCGCCGCTGGGGGAAAAGCCGACCTTCTTGATGGTGCTGCTGTTCGTCCTGCTGGTCATCATGGGCTGGGGCTACAACCAGATCTTCACCGGCCGCGCGGTGATGCTGCATCTGGGCGCCTTCACCGCGACCATCATGACGGCAAACGTGTTTTTCATCATCATGCCGAACCAGCGCATCGTGGTGAAAGACCTGCAGGAAGGCCGCACGCCGGACGCAAAATACGGCAAGATCGCCAAGCTGCGCTCGACCCACAACAACTACCTGACGCTGCCGGTTGTGTTCCTGATGCTGTCCAACCACTACCCGCTGGCCTTTGCCACCGAGTACAACTGGCTGATCGCGGCGCTGGTGTTCCTGATGGGCGTGACCATCCGCCATTACTTCAACAGCAACCACGCAGGCACCAGCAACCCGACCTGGACCTGGCCGGTGACCGCCATCCTGTTCATCGGCATCATGATCCTCAGCCAGGCGCCGCTGCAACAGGACACCGTTGAGGAGTCCGAGGCGCGGGAGCTGACCAAATCCGAGCAAGTGTTTGCCAGCAATCAGCATTTCGAGGACGTGATGAATGTGGTACCGGGCCGCTGCGCCATGTGCCACGCGCGGGAGCCCTACTATGACGGCATCCGCCGCGCGCCCAAGAACGTGCTGCTGGAAACCCCGGCGGATGTGGCGAAATACGCCAAGGAGATCTACCTCCAGGCCGGTGCCACCCATGCGATGCCGCCCGCAAACGTCACCTTCATGGAGAACGAGGAACGCGCCCTGATCCGCCGCTGGTACGGCAGCGCCTCCAAAGATCTGCCCTTCGCGCTGGCTGCGAACTGAAGCAGACCCGACGGACAAGCCCAATGGCCCCGCCCCTGTGGCGGGGCCATTTTTGTCGGGCACCCCGCGTGCACCATCCGTACACCGCTTGTGCACCCCCGATGCTGCAAGACGCTGGAACCAAACTGCGCCGGCGTGTGTTATACTGCCACGGGGTTTGCCCAATTGTGCCGGAAACCCGGGGCTTTCCGGCCTGTTCTGCCACAGCGCCAATCCCTTTCGGGCACCCTTTTTCCCGGCGGAAAACGCCGGGAGCTGGCCGTTTGGGACCGCGGCAACACTGCGGGGTTTGGGCGTGAAGGAGGAAACGTGATGTTTAAGAAGACTTTCGCTATAGGATTTGCACTCTGCACCACCTTGGCCGCCTGCGGTGACACCACTGGCGAGCGGCTGGTCTACGGCGCGGGCGCCGGGGCCGCCGGCGCGGCGGTTCTGGACGGCAATGTGGCCGCGGGCGCCGCAGTGGGGGCCGCAGCAAACCTGCTTTACTGCCAGGAAAACCCGCACCGCTGCTAAGGCGGGTCTCATATTCCATATCAGGCGGGCCACCGGTGCCCGCCTTTTCTTTGGCGTGATGTCTACTTGCCGGTCTCGCTGTGCCGGAAGGCGGCCAGACCCTGCTTCACTGCGTAATCGACGAACAGGCGGATCTTGGGGTCCTGCAATTTCCGGTGCGGGTACAGGCAGCCGAAGATCGTCGGCTCCGGCGGCGTGTCCGGCAGCACCTCGACCAGCGCGCCGCTGCGCAGATGCGCGGCCACGTCAAAGCGCGGCTTGTTGACGATGCCGCGCCCGTCCAGCGCCCAACCCGTCAGCACGTCGCTGTCATCGGCGTCGTATTTTCCTGAAACTTCCAGCTTGCGCGGGCCTTCCGGCGTGGCCAGCGTCCAGTAATATTCGGGCGAGCGCGGGTAGCGCAGCAGCAGGCAGTTGTGCCCCGTGAGAAGATCCTCCGGCACCTGCGGGGTACCATGCCGCTCCAGGTATTGCGGCGCGGCGCACAGCACCCGGGCGCAATCGGCGATCTTGCGCATCTTCAGGGTCGAGTCGTGCGGGGTGCCGATAAAGAACGCCACATCCAGCCCGTCAGCCAGAATATCGACCTTTCGGTCCGACATCCGCATCCGGATTTCGGTGGCGGGGTACGCTTCGACAAACCCCGGCACCAGCGGCGCTATGATGCGGCGGCCCACACCCAACGGCGCGGTCACCCGGATCACCCCGCGCGGTGCGGCGGAGAACTGCGAGACCACCGCCTCCGCGTCCTCAATCGATTCGAGCACCTTCTTGGCCTCGGTGTAGAACAGCTGCCCGGCCTCGGTCGGGGTCAGCGATCTCGTGGTGCGGTTGAACAGGCGCACGCCAAGGTGCTTTTCAAGTTCCTTGATCCGCTTGCTTGCCACGGCAGGAGTCAGCCGCAGATCCCGCCCGCCAGAGGTGATGCTGCCCAGCTCGACGACTCGGGTAAAGACCCTCAGGGATTCCAGATAAGACATCGTTCACAGACCTTTACAGGGCGCATCTGCCGCTTGCACAGCGCGGCGGCAGGCGGCAAACACGCCGGTTCCGGCCCCTGTTATCCTAATCATTTTCAACAGGGTGTTGAAAGCCTTTCGCGATTGCAGCCGTTAACCGATGCAGTCAGACAAGGTAAAAATAACATAAGCGGGCCAGCTCGGCCCAAGAGACATTCGGGAGGCCCCATGGCACATCAAACCGGCATACGCTTTCTTCTGAACGGCAAGGACATTGTGCTGGAGGACGTGAAGGCGACCACCACCCTGCTGGATTTCCTGCGGCTGGAGCAGCGCCTGACCGGCACCAAGGAAGGCTGCGCCGAGGGCGACTGCGGCGCCTGCACCGTGCTGGTGGGCCGCCTGCAGGGCGGCGCGCTGCGCTATGAGACCGTGAACGCCTGCATCCGCTTCCTTGCGTCGCTCAACGGCTGCCACGTGGTGACGGTCGAGCATCTGTCCGGCCCCAAAGGCCGTCTGCACCCGGTGCAGCAGGCGATGGTCGAATACCACGGCAGCCAGTGCGGTTTCTGCACCCCCGGCTTTGTGATGTCGCTTTATGCGCTGTGGATGGAAAACCCGCAGCCGAATGAGACGCAGGTTGAAACCGCCGTGCAGGGCAACCTCTGCCGCTGCACCGGCTATGAGCCGATTGTGAAGGCAGCACTGGCGGTGAACCAGTACGGCACCCCGGCCAATGATTACCTGACCACCGAACGCGACAACCTGACCGCCAAGCTGAAGGCGATCCAGCCCGAGGCCCGCGTCGTGACCGGCCCCGAGGACGACCGCGCCATCCTGCCACTGGACGCGGCGGATCTGGCAGAAGTGCTGGCCGAGAACCCCAAGGCAACCATCGTCGCAGGCTCCACCGATGTGGGCCTCTGGGTCACCAAGTTCATGAAACCGATCTCCCCGGTGGTGTTTGTTGCCCACTTGGAGGAGCTGAAGGCGATCGAGCTGACCGATGAGGCGCTGACCCTCGGTGCCGGCGTCACCTATACCGAAAGCGAAGCGGCGATCCGCGACGCCTTCCCGCACCTTGGCGCCTACTGGGACCGCATCGCCGGCTGGCAGGTGCGCAACATGGGCACCATCGGCGGCAATATCGCCAATGGCTCGCCCATCGGGGACACCCCGCCGGTGCTGATCGCCTTGGGTGCTGAGGTGACGCTGCAGAAAAAAGGCGGCGCGCGCACCCTGCCGCTGGAGGATTTCTTCATCGATTACGGCAAGCAGGACCGCGAGCCGGGCGATTTCGTGGCCTCGATCCGCATCCCGCTGCGCCGGGACGGGCAGATCGACGCCGCCTACAAGATTTCCAAGCGCCGGGACGAGGATATTTCCTCGGTCGCTGCCGGCGTCAGCGTCACCGTGAAGGACGGCACGATCACCTCTGCCCGGATCGCATTCGGCGGCATGGCAGCCACGCCCAAGCGTGCCGCCGGTGCCGAGGGTGCGCTGGTGGGCCAGCCCTGGGGCGAGGCCGCGTTTGACGCCGCAGCGGAGGCGGTGAAGCAGGATTTCACCCCGCTCAGCGACTGGCGCGCCTCTGCGGAGTACCGGTCGCTCACGGCCAGCAACCTGCTGCGCCGCTTCTACCTGGAACATGATGCGGGAACCGCCGGGGCTGTCCGGCTGGCCGTCGCCTGAGGAGATTTTGAGATGAAAGACCATCAGACCATCAGCGGCGCCGTGCACCATGACCGCCAGCACGACAGCGCGATCAAGCATGTCACGGGCCGCGCCGAGTACACCGACGATATCGCCGAACCCTATGGCACGCTGCACGCCTACCTGGGTGTCTCCACCGTGGCGCATGCCAATATCAAGGGCATCGACCTGTCTGCCGTGCGCGCCGCGCCCGGTGTGGTGGATGTGCTGACCGCGGATGACATTCCCGGCGTCAACGACATCAGCCCCACCGGCAAGAATGACGAGCCGGTGTTCCCGACCGAGAAGGTCGAATTCCACGGCCAGCCGATGTTTGCGGTGATTGCCGAAACCCGCGACGCCGCCCGCCGTGCTGCCGAACTGGCACAGGTGGACTATGAGGTGCTGCCGCATGCACTGGACCCGGTCCAGGCGCAGGAGGCCGGTTATCCGATGATCACCGACCCGCTGAAGCTGGAGCGCGGCGATGTGGAGGTGGGACGGAAGGGTGCCCCCCACCGCATCCAGGCGCAGATGACCGTCGGCGGCCAGGACCACATGTATCTGGAAGGCCACATCGCCTTTGCCATCCCGGGCGAGGATGAAGATGTGACCGTGCATTGCTCCACCCAGCACCCGAGCGAGGCGCAGCATATGGTGGCGCATGTTCTGGGCGTTGCGAACAACGCGGTCACCGTCAACGTGCGCCGGATGGGCGGCGGTTTTGGCGGTAAGGAAAGCCAGATGAACCTGTTCTGCGCGGTGGCAGCAATCGCTGCGAAGAAGCATAACCGCCCCGTCAAGATCCGCCCGGACCGCGACCAGGACATGACCGCCACCGGCAAACGGCATGACTTCGTGATCGACTATGACGTGGCCTTTGACGATGCGGGCCGCATTCAGGCGGTCGAGGGCGGCTTTGCCGCGCGCTGCGGCTATTCCTCGGACCTGTCCGGGCCGGTCACCGACCGCGCGCTGTTCCATGCGGATAACGCCTATTTCTACCCGAATGTACTGCTGAAAAGCAGACCTATGAAGACCAACACCGTCTCCAACACCGCCTTCCGCGGCTTTGGCGGCCCGCAGGGTGTGATCGCGGCGGAGCGGATGATCGAGGAGATCGCCTATGCCCTCGGCAAGGACCCGCTGGATGTGCGCAAGGCGAATTTCTACGGTGAAGAGGGCCGCGACCTGACGCCCTACCATCAGAAGGTGGAGGACAACATCCTCGACCGGCTGATCGGGGAGCTGGAGGAAAACGCCGAATACCGCAAGCGCCGGGAAGAGATCATCGCCTTCAACAAGGACTCGAAGATCATCAAGAAGGGCATTGCGATCACGCCGGTGAAATTCGGCATCTCCTTCACCGCGACCTGGTACAACCAGGCGGGCTCGCTGATCCACGTCTACAATGACGGCTCGATCCACCTGAACCACGGCGGCACCGAGATGGGGCAGGGCCTCAACACCAAGGTGGCGCAGGTTGTGGCCGACGCCTTCCAGGTGGATTTCGAGCGCATCAAGATCACCAAGACCACGACTGAGAAAGTGCCGAACACCTCCGCCACCGCGGCCTCTTCGGGCTCGGACCTCAACGGCATGGCGGCGCTGGATGCGGCGGAGCAGATCATTGCCCGGCTGACCAAATTCGCGGCTGAGAAGTACGGCGTGTCAGAGGCGGAAGTCGAATTCCTGCCCAACCGCGTGCGCGTCGGCAGTGAAGAGATCCCCTTCGACAGGCTGGTGAAGGAGGCCTATATGGCCCGCGTCCACCTGTCGGCGGCGGGGTTCTACAAGACGCCGGAAATCCACTGGGACCGCGCGGCGGGCAAGGGACAGCCGTTCTTCTACTACGCCTATGGCGCGTCCTGCTCGGAAGTGTCCGTCGATACGCTGACCGGCGAATACCGGGTGGAGCGCACTGACATCCTGCATGACGTGGGCCGCTCGCTGAACCCGGTCCTGGACAAGGGCCAGGTGGAAGGCGCGTTCATTCAGGGCATGGGCTGGCTCACCACCGAGGAGCTGTGGTGGGACGGTGAAGGCCGCCTGCGCACCCATGCGCCCTCGACCTACAAGATCCCGCTGGCCTCTGACCGGCCGCGCATCTTCAACACCCGGCTGGCCGAATGGTCGGTGAACAAGAAGCGCACCATCAAACGGTCCAAGGCCGTGGGCGAGCCGCCGTTCATGCTGGGCATCTCGGTGTTCGAGGCGCTGTCGATGGCGGTTGCCAGCACCGCGGATTACAAGGTCTGCCCGCGCCTGGATGCGCCGGCCACGCCGGAGCGCGTGCTGATGGCGATCGAAACCCTCAAGGGGCAGGGCTGAGCCATGGCACGCCGCCTTTCCCTCCAGGACTTTCTGTCCCGTTACGAACATGTGGTGCAGGTCGCGCTGACCCGCGTCCGCGGGTCCTCCCCGCGCGAAGCCGGCACCTGCATGTTTGTGGCGGCAGAGGGCCTCTGGGGGACCATCGGCGGCGGCCAGCTGGAATATATCGCCATCGACCACGCGCGGCGGATGCTGAAGCAGGATCGCGCTTTGCGTTCCGTCGAGAGCCTGAATCGCCCGGCCGGTAGGCCGGGCAGCGCCCGACCCTCCCCACGGGAGGGCGCTAACGCACCCACCCAGGGTCAGGCACTGCCCTCAGCACTGTGTGAAACGCTCGACGTGCCTTTGGGCCCGGAGATCGGTCAGTGCTGCGGCGGACGGGTCGAAATGACGCTAAAGTGGATATTTCAGGCCGACCGTGACGACGCCATCGCACGCGAACAGGCCGGAGAGCAGGCGCTGCCGCATGTCTATGTGATGGGCGCAGGCCACGTGGGCCGGGCCCTGGCGGATCTCTTCCAGCACATGCCGGTGCGCTGCATCCTGATCGACCAGCGCGCCGAAGAGCTGGCCCTGTGCCAGGCGGATGTGGAAATCCGCCAAAGCGCTATCCCTGAGATCGACATCGCCGCCGCCCCTGCGGGCAGCGCCTTTATCATTCTCACCCACGATCACGCGCTCGACTTCCTGCTGGCCTCCGCTGCATTGCAGCGCGGCGACGCGGGCTATGTCGGGCTGATCGGATCGGCCACCAAGCGGGAGAAGTTCCGCCGCTGGTGCCGGGACCATTGCGACGGTCTGGGAACCGACCGTCTCATCTGCCCCATCGGGGCAGGCGGCAGCCGCGACAAGCGGCCCAGCGTCATCGCAGCCTTCGTGGCAGCGGAAGTGATCGCTGATTTGACCTCTGAAACTGCCGCGTCCGCTCCAGCACGGAGCAAGGAATTGCCCCAAACGGGCAAGCAACCGGACGCAGAGGGAGACACGGCTGGAGCATTCAGCCGTTAAGGACTGCGTCCTCTGATAGGAGGAGGCCGCCATGACCACAGGGCGGAGCTATACGTATAAACTGTTCGCGCGGAATGACTTCAGTGCATTCTGGGCGCTGTTCACCGACAACCTGATCAACCTGATCGTGCTTTCGGGCATCTGTCAGTTTGTCTTCAACATGCCGGCCGACATCGTGTTCGGCCGCATCGTGCCGGGCGCCGCGGTGGCGATCCTGGCCGGTATCGCGGTCTACACCTGGCTGGCCAAGCACATTGCCGAGAAGGAAGGGCGCGACGTGACGGCGCTGCCCTATGGCATCTCGACCCCGGTGATGTTCGTCTATCTGTTCGGGGTGATCGGGCCGATCTACTGGTCCACCAATGACGCCATGCTGGCCTGGCAGGTGGGCATCGGCGCGGGCTTCATGGGCGGCATCGTCGCCGGCCTTGGCGCGATCGTCGGCCCCTGGCTCAAACGTGTGACCCCGCGCGCCGGGATGCTGGGCACGCTCTGCGGCATTGCGCTGGTGTTCATCGGCACCGTGCCGCTGGCGACGATCTTTGAAAATCCCTTCATCGGCTTTGCCTCGATGATCATCATCCTGTGGGGTCTGGTGGGCCGCCACCGGCTGCCGTTCAACATCCCCGCCGGTCTCTTGGCGCTGATCGTGGGCACCGTTGTGGCGCTCGGCATGGGCGAGGCATCGGTCTCCTTCGAGGGCGTCGGCGTCTACCTGCCGGTCCCGTACTTCGGCGACCTGATCGCGGGCATCCAGCATCTGTTCGCCAACCCGGAGCTGTTCCTGGTGCTGGTGCCAGTGCAGATCTACAACTTCATCGAAACCATGAACAACGTCGAAAGCGCCGAAGCCGCGGGCGACCACTACCCGGTTGCCGTCTGCCAGGTGACTGATGGCGTTGGCACCATGATCGGCGCAGTCTTCGGCTCGCCGTTCCCGACCACCGCCTACATCGGCCACCCGGCGTATAAGCGAATGGGCGCGCGCTCCGGCTACATCATCGGCGTCGGGCTGGTGATCCCCTTTGCCGCCTTCTTTGGCCTCCTGGCGTTCCTCAACAACCTGATCCCCGTGGCGGCTGCCGCGCCGGTTCTGGTGTTCGTGGCACTGAGCCTGGTCACGAACACTGCGCATTCGGTGAAGACCGACCACATCGCCGCGGTGACCATCGCGATGATGCCGCATGTGTCGGCCTTCCTGGTGATCAAATGGGGGGCACTGGCCGGCGCATTGGGCGCACTGGGTGCCACCGGCATGGCGCAGCTGGGCGATCCGGAACTGACAGCGGCGCTGCTGCAGCAGGGCGCACATTACGAAGGCCATCTGGCCCTCAGCCAGGGGGCCATCCTGACCGGCCTGATCTGGGGCGCCATCGTGGCCAGCGTGATCGACGGCGACTTCCGCAACGCGGGCGGCTTTGCCCTGGCGGCGGCACTGATGTCGCTGGTTGGCATCATCCACTCTGCCAGCCTGCACTGGCCGGAATTCAGTGGTGTTGCCATGGGCTACCTGATCGCTGCAGCCTTCCTCTACATCTACCCGATCTTCCACAAGGCGGAGGAGCATGAGGAAGCGGCAGAGGACGGTGTGAAACCCCACGTGCCGCATCTGCCGGCGGGCGAATAATCCCAAATGACACCCAAATAATAATGGGCAGGGGGCCAGCGCGTCCCCTGCCTGCGAACCAAGGACACCAAAAGACATGACATCGAAACAGACGCTGCTGCGCGGGCGGGTTCTTTCCTTCACCGCCGAGCCGCAAGGCCCCGAAGACACCAGCGCCTATGAGTTCATCGAGGACGGCGCGCTGCTGGTCGCGGACGGCATGATCCTGGCCAAGGGCAGCTATGACGCGCTCGCCCCGCAGGCCGCAGGCGCCGAGGTGATCGACCACCGCCCGCATATCCTGATGGCAGGCTTCATCGACACCCACCTGCATTTCCCGCAGGTGCAGGTGATCGCCTCCTGGGGCTCACAGCTGCTGGAGTGGCTGAACAACTATACCTTCCCCGAGGAGGTCCGTTTTGCCGACGCTGGCCACAGCGCTGAAATGGCCGGGCATTTCTTTGACCTGCTGACCAGCCACGGCACCACCACCGCCGTCGCCTACTGCTCGGTCCACAAGACCTCCGCCGAGGCCTATTTCACCGAGGCCGCCCGCCGCAACATGCGGATGATCGGCGGCAAGGTCCTGATGGACCGCAACGCGCCCGAGGGCCTGCTGGACACGCCCTTGAGCGGCTATGACGACACCAAGGAGCTGATCGCGAAATACCACGGCAACGGCCGCGGGATGTATGCCATCACCCCGCGCTTTGCCATCACCTCCACCCCCGGCCAGATGGAGATGGCCGGCGCGCTGGTGCAAGAGCACCCGGAGTGTTACGTCCAGACCCATCTGTCGGAAAACCACGACGAAATTGCCTTCACCGCCGAGCTGTACCCGCAGGCGCGCGATTACCTGGATGTCTACCAGTCCTACGGGCTGCTGACGGAAAGGATGCTGCTGGGCCATTCGATCCACCTGCAGCCGCGCGAGATCGACGCGCTGGCGGAGACCAAGGCCAAGCCGGTGTTCTGCCCGACCTCCAACCTGTTCCTCGGCAGCGGGCTGTTTGACGACGCAGGCCTGCGCAGCCGCGGCATCACCAATGCGATTGCCACAGACATCGGCGCAGGCACCAGCTATTCGATGCTGCAGACCCTGAACGAGGGCTACAAGGTCCTGCAATTGCAGAACCAGAAGCTGCACCCTTTGCGCGCCTTCCACTGGATCACCCGCGGCAATGCGGTGGCGCTGGGGCTGGAGGACAAGATCGGCACGCTGGAGGCGGGCACCGAGGCCGATATCGTGGTGCTCGATTCCCGCGCCACCCCGGCAATGGACCTGCGGATGCAGCGGGCAGAGACCCTGTCGGAGGAGCTGTTCATCCTGCAGACCCTGGGCGAGGACCGCGCCATCGCGCAGACCTATGCGGCCGGCAAGCCGATGAAACCGGCGGCATAGGGCCGGAACCGTCAGGCTCCGCCGCGCCGGGCTGAGGCGTCCAGGCTGCGGCGGATCCCGGTGCCGTTTTCCGGCAGCGGAAAACGGTCAGGACCGGGCCGCGGCGGGCTAGGCTGAAAATCGCACTTCCACCCGCAGGCCGGGTTTTGCATCGGACAGGCGCAGCTCGGCCCCGTGCAGGCCGGCAATCGCCGCCACCAGGCTCAGCCCCAGGCCGCTGCCCGGCGTGGTCCGGCTCCGCTCCAGCCGGTAGAGGCGGCGCAGAACCTTCTGGTGTTCTGCCTCCGGGATGCCGGGGCCATGGTCGCGCACAGACAGCACCGCCGCCGCCCCGTCGCGGCGCAGCGACAGGCTGATGCCGGTGCCTTCGGGCGTATGGCGCAGCGCGTTTTCGATGAGGTTCGCCAGCAGCTGGCCCAGCAGGGCGCGGTCGCCGGTGACGGTGACGGGCGCCTCCGGCAGGCTGAGGCTTAGGGTGCGGTTCTGCTCCTCTGCCGCCGGTTCATAGATTTCGCCAAAGGTGGCGGCGACCTCGCGCAGGTCGACGGCTTCGAACCGCGACCGCGGCGTGCCGTCCTCCAGCTGGGCGATTTGCAGCAGCGCCTCGAAAGTGCTGGTGATGCCGCGGGTCTCCTCCAGCGCCTTGTCTGCCAGCGCCTGCGCCTCTTCTGGCAGGTCCGGCATCTCCTGCAGCCGCGACAGCTGCACCGCCACCCGCTGGATCGGCGTTTTCAGATCATGCGCAATGTCCGCCGAAACCTGCCGCAGCGCCTCGGTCGCCTGCTGCTGCGCCTGCGCCATGCGGTTCACGCTGCGGCCGATGCGGGCGATATCGCCCTGCGCCGGCCCCGTCTGCGGCACCCGCGCGCCAAGGTCGCCGGAGGTGAGCGCCGACAGCGTGCGCTCGATCCCCCTGAGGGAACGGGCTGAGCGCCGCGCCAGCAGCACGCCGCCCAGCATCGCCAGGGCCGTCGCGGGCAGCAGGCTGAACAGGAACACCCACAGGAACGTCTGGCGCAGGTCATCCAGCGGCTTGGCGCTTTGCGCCACGGTCAGCAGCCCGCCGTGGATGTATTCGCTGAGCGAGATGAACCGGCCCGAGATCTCCACCGGTTCCGGCCCCAGCGCGACCACCCGGAACCCCGCCTGCTGCTGCATGATCGCGGCATTGCCGGCCACCACCCGCCCGCCGGGGCGGCGGTAGCTGAGCAGCCGCCGCTGCGGGTCTGTCTCGCGCGTTTCGGCATTGACCAGCGCCGCCAGCGCCGCGGCGGAGGGCGCGGCGCGAAAGCCCGCCATGTCCTGAGTCAGGCTCTGCTCGATCGCCTGCCGCTGGGCACCATGGGCAACGTAGTAGGTGATCCCGAGGCTGAGCGAGCTGGCCGCGACAAACAGCAGCGACAGCCACAACGACTGCCGCATCGGCGAAGAGCGCAGCAGCACCCGCGCCCGGCTGAACAGGTCAGCCGGCAATCCGGTACCCCGCACCGCGCACGGTTTCGATCAGTTCGGTCCCGAACGGCTTGTCGACCTTGGCCCGCAGGCGCGAGATATGGGTCTCCACCACATTGGTCTGCGGGTCGAAACTGATGTCCCAGACCGCTTCCAGCAGCATGGTGCGGGTCTGCACCCGGCCCTTGCGGCGCAGCAGATGCTCCAGCAGGCGGAACTCGCGGGGCAGGAGGTCGATCTCCTGGCCCGCGCGCGTCACCTTGCGGCGGATCAGGTCCATCTCCAGATCCCCCGCCCGCAGCACCGTCTCCTGCTCCTGCAGGCCCGGGCGGCGGGCCAGCGCGGCCACCCGGGCGGCCAGCTCGCCAAAGGCAAAGGGTTTGACCAGATAGTCATCCGCCCCGGCCTCCAGCCCGTCGATCCGGTCGTTCACGCCGCTCAGTGCCGTCAGCATGATCGCGGGCGTGCGCACACCCGCGCCGCGCAGGGTCTTGATCAGGCTCAGCCCGTCAAGACCGGGCAGCATCCGGTCGATGATCAGCACGTCATACTCCGCTGCGGTGGCCTGCAGCAGCCCCTCGCGCCCGTCGGTGACGAGATCGGCGGTATGCCCTTCCTCGCGCAGGCCCGCCTGAACATAGGGTCCGGTGGTGGCGTCATCTTCGATCACCAGGATTTTCAAGGCCGGCCCCTCCCGTGTTTCAGCGCGCCGGTGATACACCCCGGCGCGGCGCAGCGCACATTACAGATCTGTATAGAAGGCGTCAGGCGGTTGAAATCCAAGCCCTCCATCTGGCTTTCATCACTTCAACGCAAGGAGACGAAGATGTCCAATCCTGCCACCGCCCCCAAGAGATTTGCCTTTGGCCTGACCGCCGCCGTTTCGGCCGCCGCGATGCTTGCGCTGACCCCGGCCGCTGCGCTGGCGGTGCCTGCCGGCGGCTACGCCGATCTGGTCGAAACCGTCGCGCCCGCGGTTGTCTATGTCGAGGTGACCGGCAAGGCGCAGCCCGTGTCGGACCACCAGGCAATGCCCAATGACCCGATGATGGAGGAATTCATGCGCCGCTTCGGGGGCCGCATGCCGCAGCAGCCGGACAGCCGCCCGATGAAAGGCGCAGGCTCCGGCTTTGTGATTGCCGAGGAGGGGCTGATCGTCACCAATAACCACGTGATCGAAAACGCCCAGACGGTAACCGTGACCCTGGCCGACGGCAGCAAGCATGACGCCACCGTTGTCGGCACCGACCCGCTGACCGACATCGCGCTGCTTAAGGTAGCGGCGGACGCGCCGCTGCCGGTGGTGGAATTCGGCTCCTCCGGGGAGCTGCGGGTGGGCGATGAGGTCATCGCCATGGGCAGCCCGTTCGGCCTGTCGGGAACGGTGACCTCCGGCATCGTCTCGGCCACCTCGCGCAACATCAACTCCGGCCCGTTCGACGACTTCATCCAGACCGACGCGGCCATCAACCGGGGCAACTCCGGCGGCCCGCTGTTCAATGCCGAAGGCGAGGTCGTGGGCGTCAACACCGCGATTTATTCGCCGGGCGGCGGTTCCGTCGGGATCGGCTTTGCGGTGCCCTCGGACATGGTGCAGAAGATCGTCGCCGATCTGGAAGATGACGGCGAAATCACCCGCGGCTGGCTGGGCGTGCAAATCAAGCCGCTGTCGGAGGACGCCGCCAACGTGCTGGGCCGCGAGGCCGGCAAGGGCGTGGTGATTGAAGGCGTGCAGGCAGACAGCCCCGCTGCCAAAGCGGGCCTGAAGCCCGGCGATGTGGTGCTGCGCTTTGGCGGTGCCGAAATTGAAGAGCTGCGCGATCTGACCGCGGCAGTGGCGATGAATGCCCCCGGTGAGTCGGCACAGATCGAGGTGCTGCGCCAGGGCAAGGCGCTGACGCTGGACGTGACCTTGGGCGACCGTTCCGGCCAGGAAACCTGACCCCCTGCGCCGCCATCGCACCCCCGCCGGGCTGTCGGCGGGGGTGTCCGCATGTGTTCAGCCGGGCGATGCCAACCATTGCTGTCACGGCTCAATCCATTCTTACCATAATGTTGATTACATACTTCAGACAGGGTCCGCACGAGGGCATGAGAAAGCGCAGCGCGGCCGGCCCGCATCAATAATTGACAAAATTAGTAAATTATCTTACCCGCCGCCCTCGAAGGAGTTGCGGATGTTTTTTGACCTCGAGAATTTGCGCGCTTTCGGCCCCCGGCCCTGCCTGGAGACGGCGGGTGGACCCGGGCTGTCCTACGCCGGACTGGCCGATGCCGCAGCGCAGTTTGGCGCCCTGCTGCCGCAGGACCGGCAGCTGATTGCGGTGGAAGCCGCCGCCGATCCCGAGGCCATCACTGCCTATGTTGGCGCCTTGGCCGCGGGCCACGCAGTGATGCCGCTGCCCGCCGGGGATGAAGCAACCGCTGCCCGGCTGGAGGAACGTTTCCGCCCTGCCGCCAGTTTCCGCCGGCTTGGCGGCGCCTGGCAGCTGCTGGCCCATGCGCATGAGCCCGCCGCCATCCACCCGGAGCTTGCGCTGCTGCTGCAAACCTCCGGCAGCACCGGCCATGGCCGCGGCGTGCGGCTGACCGGTACCGCCGTGGACGCCAACGCCCGCGCAATTGCGCAGTATCTGGAAATCCACCCAGAGGACCGCGCCGCGCTGATCCTGCCGCTGCATTATTCCTATGGCCTGTCGGTGCTGCATTCGCATCTGGCAGCCGGCGCCAGCCTCTGGCTCGCCCCCGGCTCGGTGCTGGAGGCCGGTTTCGCCGCCGCGCTGGAGGCCTCCGGCGCCACCAGCCTGGCCGGTGTGCCGCACCACTTCAGGCTGCTGGAGAGCGCAGGCCTGTCCCACGCCCTGCCCGAAAGCATCAAGACCCTCACCGTGGCGGGCGGGGCCATGGAGCCGGATCAGGTCAGCGCCTGGGCCAGCCGGATGCAGGCCCGCGCCGGGCGGTTCTTTGTGATGTACGGCCAGACCGAGGCCACCGCCCGGATCAGCTACCTGCCGCCGGAAGAGGCGCTGGCAAACCCCGGCGCGGCAGGCCGCGCCATCCCCGGCGGCCGCCTGCTGCTGCGCGATGCCGGCGGCAAGGAAATCACCGCGCCCGAGGGCGAAGGCGAGCTGATCTACCAGGGCCCTAACGTGATGATGGGCTATGCCGAAGACAGCGCCGATCTGGCCAGGGGCGCGGAGCTCAGCGAACTGGCCACCGGCGACCTGGCCCGGCGCGATGCAAACGGGCTCTATCATATCACCGGACGGCTGTCGCGGATGTCCAAGATCGCGGGCCTGCGCATCGGCCACGACGCCATCGAACGCGCCCTCGCCGCCCAGGGGCATGAGGCCGCGGTCTGGGGCGACGACGCCCGCATCTCCATCGCCGTCTGCGGACCGCAGGACGGCATCGCCGCGCTGGCGGCCCGGCTGACCGGCGTTGGCCAGCAGCATTTCACCGTGATCCCGCGCGCCTCCCTGCCGCGCCGCGCCAACGGCAAGATCGACTATCCGGCGCTCAAGGCGCAGTCTGCTAAATCTGCGCCTGCGAAAGGCGTCCTCGCCGCCTATCAGGCCGCCTTTGCACCGCAAACCGTGGGCCGCAACGACAGTTTCGCCTCGCTTGGCGGCGACTCGCTGCGCCATGTGGAGCTGTCGCTGGCGCTGGACGAGGCCCTGGGCGGCGCCCCGGCCGGCTGGGAAGACATGCCGGTCAAGGATCTGGAGCAGGCAGCCCCGGCACCCTCCGCCAGCCTGCCCTTTGACCTGGTGGCCCGGGTGGTTGCCATCCTCGCCGTGGTCACTGCGCACCAGACATTCTGGCCGGTCTACGGCGGTGCGGCCGCAATGGTGATCCTGATGGGGATGAGCATTGCAGGCTTCCGCTGGGACGCGCTGGCATCCGGCAGCATGCGCAGCTTTTTCAAACCGGTGGCAGCGGTGCTGACCCCCTATTACCTGATCCTGGCCGGCTATGCCGTGGCCTGGGAGCAGGTGCCCTGGGCCTCGGTCTTTCTGGCCGGCAACTTTGCCCTGACAACGCCCGAAACGCATCTGATGCTGCCCTATCTTTACTGGTTCATCGAGGCGTATCTGCAAATGACGCTGCTGGCGGCGCTGCCGTTTGCCCTGCCGCCGGTGCGGCGCTGGCTGGTGCGGCAGGGCGCGTTCCGCACCGGCCTCTGCTTCCTGGGGTTTGCCGTCGCCATCAGGCTGATCGCGCCGGAAATCTGGCAGATCGGCGGCCGCGCGCAGTTCACCGTGCCGTGGGTCTTCTACCTCTTTGCCCTCGGCTGGTGCATCACCGCCGCCTCGACGCTGGGGCAGCGGCTGCTGGTGCTGGGGGCGGCCTGCGTGATCATGCCCGCCGCCGCCTATCTGGGCGGAAACTGGTACGGGGCCTGGATCAAATACATGTGGCTGCTGGCGCTGATCGCCGGGCTGCTGTTCATCAGCCGCCTGCCGGTGCCGCGCTTTGCCGCCCGCCCGATGATGCGGCTGGCGCAGGCGGCCTTCCCGATCTACCTGCTGCACCGCTTCGTGCCGGAGCTCTTGATGCCGGTGATCGGGCTGGAGGGCCGCAGCCCGCTGAACGATGCACTGGCCATCTTCGGGGGCATCGCCCTGGGCCTTGCCGCCGCCGCGCTGCAGCGCCAGCTGGTGCAGGCCTGGTCCAATGCGCGCAACCGCCCGGAACAGGCCATGGCCGAAGCCTAGCGGAGCGCCGCCACCGCCCCGCCGATCCGGCTCAGTGCCTCCCGCAGCTCTGCCTCGGAGGTGGCATAGGAAATCCGGAAATAGGGCGAGATGCCAAAGGCGCGGCCAGGCACCACCGCCACATGGTGCTGGTCCAGCAGATAGGCGCAGAAATCCGCGTCCGTCTCCAGCACTTGGCCCTCAGGGGTGCGCTTGCCCAGAAGCCCTGCGCAATTGGCAAACGTGTAAAACGCCCCCTCCGGCACCGGGCAGGTGATCCCCTCCATGGCGTTCAGCGCCTCCACCACCAGGTCGCGCCGCGCCTGGAAACTCTCCCGCCGCTCGGCCAGCACCTCCTGCGGGCCGTTGAGCGCCGCCACCGCCGCCGCCTGCGAAATGGACGAGGGATGCGAGGTCGATTGCGACTGCACCACCTTCATCGCGTCGATCAGCGCCTTCGGCCCGCCCGCATAGCCCAGCCGCCAGCCGGTCATCGCATAAGCCTTGGAGACGCCGTTGACCGTCAGCACCCGGTCCTTCAGCCGCGGCTCCACCTGTGCAGGTGTTGCGAATTCAAAGCTGCCATAGATGATGTGCTCATACATGTCATCGGCCATCAGCCAGACATCCGGATGCCGCAGCAGCACCTCCAGCAGCGGCTGATAGTCGGCGGCGCTGTAGCCGGCGCCTGCCGGGTTCGAAGGCGAATTCAGCAGCAGCCAGCGGGTGCGCGGGGTGATCGCCGCTTCCAGCCTGTCCGCCGTCAGCCGAAAGCCGGTATCATCCCCGCAAGGCACCAGCACCGGTTCGCCGCCCGCGATGCGGATGATATCGGAATATGAGGTCCAGTAGGGCGTCGGCACGATCACTTCATCGCCCGGGTTGAGGCTTGCCATGAAAGCGTCGAAGAGGATTTCCTTGGCGCCGGTGCCCGCGACGATCTCGTCCAGCGTGTAGTCCAGCCCATTGTCGCGCTGGAACTTGGCCTGGATGGCCTGCCGCAGCGCCAGCGTGCCGCCAAGCGCGGTGTATTTGGTCTCCCCCGCCCGCATCGCGGCGGCGGCGGCCTCCTTGATGTGCTCCGGCGTGTCGAAATCCGGCTCGCCCGCGCCAAGGATGATCACCGGCGCGCCTTCGTGCTTCATCTCTGCCGCCTTGGCGCCGATGGTGAGGATTTCCGAGACTTCGATCGGGTCAAGACGGCTGGCGCGGCGGAATTGGGCCATGGCGGAGGCTCCCTGCTGGTTTTGGCAAAGCCAGCTTGAAACGAAAGCTGCACTTCGGAAAACCGTCGCTTTACGACACAACCCATTCCGGTTCGGCATTGGTCCCGTTTCTGCCGCGCAGGGCTGCGCCTGCCTGGGTAGGTGCGAATGCACCTGTCCGTTTTGCCGGAGGCAAACCTCCGCTTTGACGGGCAGGCAGGTGCAGCCCGGCCTGCCGGCCGGGCAAGCCGGGCAAGCCGGGCAAGCCGGGCAAAAGGTCTCAATTCGACTTCGAATGCAACTGCTTCTTCAGCCATCGTTCCAGTTTCTGCACCGCCTCCGGCACCGGCCCGTGCGGGCGCACCAGGTAATAGCGCTTGCGCGACACCAGCGCCGGACCGGGTATCCGCAGCAGATCCCCTGGCGCGATCTCCCGCGCCACCATGTCATAGGGCACAATGGCCGCCCCCAGCCCCGCCGTGGCGGCGGCAATCACCATCGAATGCTGATCGAAATAGCGCCCGTCCTGCCGCGGCGCGCCCGCCAGACCGGCGCGCTCGAACCACTCCGCCCAGGACCCCGCGCGGCTTTCCAGATGCAACAGCGGCGCCTGCGCCAGATTTTCCGTCCGCTCCAGCTGATACGCGGCATGGAACCCCGGCGCGCAGACCGGCACCATCTCCTCCCCGAACAAGGGGGCCATATGAGTGCCGGGCCAGTTATCCAGCCCGTAATGCACCGCCAGGTCGAAGTTTTCCCGCGCAAAATCAAACGGCTCCAGCCGGGTGGAGAAGCTCAGTTCCACCTCCGGGTGGCGGGCAAAGAAATCCGGCAGCCGCGGGATCAGCCACAGGTTGGCAAAACCCGGCAGCACCGCAATCCGCAGGGCCGACCGCCCGGCCCCGGCGGCAGCGGCCTTCTGCAAGGTGGCGCGCAAGCCCGCCAGATCCAGCTCCAGATCGGCGGCCAGCCCCTGCCCGGCCGGCGTCAGCACCACGCCGCGGCCCGCGCGCTGGAACAGGTCGAACCCCAGATCCGCCTCCAGTTCCTTCACCTTCTTGCTGACCGCGCTTTGGGTGAGCCCCAGTTCCTCCCCCGCAGCGGTAAAGCTCTGGTGCCGTGCAGCGCTCTCGAAACAGCGCAGATGGGTCAGGCTTGGAAGCCGCATGTCATTTCTCCTCCAGCTGCGCCAGCAGCCACTCGCGGAACTTGATCAGCGGATACTCCTCCGCCTGATCCGCAGGCCAGACCAGGAAGTATTCGCCCAGACTCACAGCTTCGCCTTCCATCGCCAGCGCCAGCCGGCCTTGCGCAATCTCATTCTCGGCCAGGAAATCCGGCAGCAAGGCCACCCCCAGCCCATGCACCGCCCCCTGCGTCATGGCGGAGGACTGGTCAAACAGCATCCCCCTGAGCTTCTCCGCCGGCACGTCGTGCAGATGAAACCACTGCTCCCAGCAATCGGGGTGCGTCTCCAGATGCAGCAGCGGATAGTCCAGCAGCTCCGCCGGGCGGGCCACCGGCCCGTCCATCAGCCCGGGCGCGCAGACCGGCAGCACATGTTTCGGCATCAGGGGCAGATACTCCACCCCCGGCCAGTCGCGCGTGCCGTAATGGATCGCCGCCTGCGCACTGCCCCCGTCAAAGCTGAACGGCAGATTGTGGGTGTGCAGGTTCACGGTGATGCCGGGGTGCGATGCGGCAAACCCCTTCAGCCGCGGCGCCAGCCAGTGGAGGCCAAAGGACGGCAAGATCGACAGGGTGAAACTGCCGCCGTCCGGGTTCGCGCGCAGCTTGACCGAGGCCTGCGCCAGCCGGGTCAGGATCGCCCGCGCCTCCTTGGCAAAGCCTGCGCCTGCCGGCGTCAGCTGCATCCGCATTTGGTCACGGGCGATCAGATCGACCCCCATCTGTTCTTCCAGCTGTTTCAGCTGGCGGCTGACGGCGCTTTGCGTCAGCGACAGATCCTCCGCCGCCGCCGAGGCGCTGCCCAGCCGGTCAACCGCCTCCAGCGCCAAGAGAGACGGGATCGAGGGCAAAAAGCGGCGCGGGGCAATCATATGATCTTAGCTCATAGCTTCACGATTTAGTTTCAATAGCAATCCGCGCCCGGCGGTGCAATTTCTATATCAGACCGACCCCCGGCGGGACATTAGCGCAAAGCAGGCTAAAGTTTTGCTCATGCCCTGCCCTCGCATCCAAAGGATTCCGACATGCCCCATTCCGACATTCTCGCCGCTGCCGGCCTTACCCAAGCCGAACTGACTGGCGGCAGCCTCTCCGTCACCACGCCGGTGGACGGCAGCGAAATCGCCCGGCTGAAACCCCACAGCATGGCGGAGGCCGAAGCGCAGATCGCCGCCGCCAAGGCCGCCTTCAAATCCTGGCGCCTGGTGCCGGCCCCGCGCCGCGGCGAGCTGGTGCGCCTCTTGGGCGAGGAACTGCGCCGCGAAAAGGAAAACCTGGGCCGCCTCGTCACCCTGGAATGCGGCAAGATCTACCAGGAAGGCCTGGGTGAAGTGCAGGAGATGATCGACATTTGCGACTTTGCGGTGGGCCTGTCGCGCCAGCTCTACGGCCTCACCATCGCGTCCGAACGCCCCGGCCACGCCATGCGCGAGAGCTGGCATCCAATGGGCACCTGCGGCATCATCACCGCCTTCAACTTCCCCGTCGCCCCCTGGTGCTGGAACGCAGCCCTTGCGCTGGTCTGCGGCGATCCGGTGATCTGGAAACCGTCGGAAAAAACCCCGCTCACCGCCCTCGCCGTGCAGACAATCTGCGACCGCGCCATGGCGGCCTTCGGCGGTGACGCGCCCGAGGGCCTCATTCAGGTGCTGATCGGCGAGCGCGAATTGGGCGAGGCGCTGACCGCCTCCAATGACGTCGCCATCATCTCCGCCACCGGGTCGGTGCCGATGGGCAAGGCGGTCTCCGCCGATATGTCCAAACGCCTCGGCCGCACCATTCTGGAACTGGGCGGCAACAACGCGATGATCGTGGCGCCCTCCGCCGATCTGGAAATGGCCCTGCGCGCCATCGTGTTCTCCGCCGTCGGCACCGCCGGCCAGCGCTGCACCTCCCTGCGCCGCCTGATCGTGCATGAGGACATCTATGACGCGCTGATCCCGCGCCTGATCAAGGCCTATGAGGGCCTGCCGATCGGCGACCCGCTGGCCGATGGCACCCTGGTCGGCCCGCTGATCGATGCCGCCGCGCTGGATGCGATGAGCAGCGCACTGGAACGGGCGAAATCCGAGGGCGGCACCGTGCATGGCGGCGCACGCGCGCTGGCGGACAGCCACGCAGACGCCGCCTATGTCCACCCGGCGATTGTCGAGATGCCTGCCCAGACTGCCATCATGCACACCGAAACCTTCGCCCCGATCCTCTATGTGGTGAAGTATTCCAATCTGGACCAAGCCATTGAAATGCAGAACGAAGTGCCGCAAGGTTTGTCCTCCTGCATCTTCTCCACCGACGTGCGCGAAACCGAATATTTCCTCTCGGCAGCAGGCTCCGACTGCGGTATTGCCAACGTCAACATCGGCCCCTCCGGCGCGGAAATCGGCGGCGCTTTCGGGGGCGAGAAGGAGACGGGCGGCGGCCGCGAAAGCGGCTCCGACGCCTGGAAAGGGTACATGCGCCGGCAGACCAACACCGTGAATTACTCGCGCGCGCTGCCGCTTGCTCAGGGGATCAAGTTTGACATCTGATCTGGCGTCCGGCCTCTGGCATCAAACCTGCCAGGAAACCCCAGCCTTCCCGGAATTCTCCGGGGAGGCGGAGGCCGACCTCGTGGTGATTGGCGGCGGCTACACCGGCTGCTCCGCCGCTTTGAAGGCCGCCGAACTGGGCGCCTCGGTCCGTCTGATCGAGGCGGAGGATACTGGCAGCGGCGGCTCCGGCCGCAACGTGGGGCTGGCCAATGCCGGCCTCTGGCTGCCGCCGGAGGACATCAACGCCGCACTGGGGACAGAGGCCGGCAGCCGCCTGTCGGCCCTGCTGGCCGGCGCGCCGCAGATTGTGTTCGAACTGATCGCAAAACACGCCATCCAATGCGAGCCGGAGCGCAAAGGCACCTTGCATTGCGCCCATGCGCCGTCCGGGCTGAAAGACCTGCAGCGCCGCCACGCCCAGCTTCGCGCCATCGGCGCGCCGGTGGAGCTGCTGCCGCGCGAGGAGGCCGTGCAGCGCACCGGGTCCAACGCCGTGCACGGCGCGTTGTTCGACCCGCGCGCAGGCACCATCCAGCCGCTGGCCTACGCCCGCGGCCTCGCCCGCGCCGCCGCCGCGGCGGGCGCGCAGCTGCACACCTGCTCTCCGGCCACCGCCATCCGCCGCGACGGCGGCAGCTGGCAAGTGGCGACGCCCAAGGGCAGCCTGCGCGCGCGCCACCTGATCATGGCGACCAACGCCTATGCGCGCGGCATTTCCGGCTACGAGGCGCCTTCGGTGATTCCGGTCCATTACTTCCAGGCCGCCACCGATCCGCTGCCCGCCGCGCTGCTGGAGAAAATCCTGCCAAACAAGGAAGGCTGCTGGGACACCGCACTGGTGATGTCGTCGTGGCGGCTCGACCAAGCCGGGCGGCTGGTGATCGGCGGCATGGGCGCGCTCAACCATGCCGGCAGCGCCCTGCACCGCAGCTGGCTGCCCCGCAAGCTGGCGGCGCTGTATCCGGAGTTGAAGGATGCGCGGCTCCACAACCACTGGCACGGCCGCATCGCCATGACCACCGAGCATCTGCCCAAGATCCTGGACCTGCAGGGCGGATATGCCTGTTTCGGCTATTCGGGCCGTGGCATCGGCCCCGGCACCCTGTTCGGTGCCGCCATGGCCGAGGCGCTGCTGAGCGGCGACAGCGCCCGCCTGCCCGTGCCGCCTGCCAAGGATCACGCGATCCCCTTCGCGGGCCTGCGCAGCGCCTACTATGAGACCGGCGCCACCTTGACCCATCTGGTCAGCGACAGATGAAAAAGACGGGCCGCCCCGGCCCGCCCTTCACTCATTCGCACCCGGCAATCGCGCTGCCGATATCCCGCAGAAGCGCGGGGTAAAACTGCGGCCCCGGCTCCAGTTTGGCGCCCAGCGGATCCAGCAGCGCGGTGCCTGCTCCGGTGCCGTCCAGCACGGTGGCGACCACGCCCGGATTGAACTGCGGCTCCGAGAACACGCAGGACACTTTGAGATCGGCCACAACGCCGCCCACTTCGGCAATCCGCGCCGGGCTCGGCTTGACCGCATCCCCCAGTGAAATCGCACCGGCCGCGTTCAGGCCGAAACCGCGCTCGAAATACTGATAGGCGTCGTGGAAGACGATGAACTGCTTGGCCCGGAACGGTTCCAGCGACGCCGAGATACTGGCGGCAGCGTCCGCAATCTCCTGCTTGCCGGCCTCTGCATTGGCTTTGTAGGCTGCGGCATTGTCCGGGTCGTGCTCTGCCAGCTCTGCTGCGATCACGTCCAGCCAGGCCTGTGCATTGGCCGGCAGCAGCCAGGCGTGCGGATCGGCGCCCGCATGGCTGTGCCCGTGCGCATCCGCGTGATCGCCATCGTCCTCGCGGCTGTCATGGTCTGCATGATTCTCATGGCCTGCGTGATCACCGTGATCATCGTGATCCTCATGATCGCCATGATCCTCGTCATGCCCATGCGCCTCAAACCGGGCCCCTTCGCGGAACGCCAGCACTTCGGTGCCTTCCGCCGCCAGCAGCTCCACCCGGTGCGCATCGCCCGCCAGCTCCTCCAGCGGGCCTTCCAGCCAGGGGGTCAGCGCCTCGCCCATCCAGAACACCAGATCCGCCTGGTCCAGCGCCTGCGCCTCGGACGGGCGCATCGCATAGCCATGCGGCGACGCCCCCGGCGGCACCACCAGGGCCGGCGCGCCCAGCCCCTGCATCACCCGCGCCACCAGCCCGTGCACAGGGGTGATATCCGCCGCCACCTTCGGCACCCCGGCCCAGGCCCCGCCTGCCCCGGCCAGCACGGCCACCGCCACCGCCGCACCGCTTTTCCACACGCTAGAGTTCCGCATATCAAGCCCCATGTAATCTTATAACATCACGCAGTTGATAAACGTCATAACATAACATATCAAGAGACAAATCACCCGCCCCTCAAAGGACCCGCCAAATGGACTCCATCGGTTTTGAGCCGCACGACCACAGCAGCTGCATTCAGGACTGCATCGCGGCAGTGGACGCCCACTGCCGGGCAGAGGGGCTGCAATTCACCCCCGTGCGCCGCCGGGTGCTGGAAATCCTGCTGCAAGAGCACCGCGCGCTGGGGGCCTATGAAATTCTCGACCGCCTGCGCGAAGAGGGCCTCGGCTCGCAGCCGCCGGTGGCCTACCGCGCCTTGGATTTCCTGGTGAAAAACGGCTTCGCCCACAAGATCGAGCGGCTCAACGCCTTCATCGCCTGCTCCCACCCGGGCGAGACCCACGCACCGGTTTTCCTGATCTGCCGCGCCTGCGACGCCGTGGCGGAGGCACAGCGCGAACCCACCCAGGGCCAGCTGGGCCAGGCCGCCCGCGACGCCGGTTTCGTGATCGAACGCGCGGTAATCGAGGCTGAGGGCCTGTGCCCCAAATGCCAGAAAGCCGCCGCCGCATGAGCCTGATCGCCCTGAACAACCTGTCGGTCCGGCACGGCGGCAATACGGTCCTGTCCGGCGTCAGCCTGACCATCGAACCGGGCGAAATCGTCACCGTGGTCGGCCCCAATGGTTCCGGCAAGTCCACCCTGCTGCGCAGCGTGATCGGCGCGCAAAAACCTGCGCGCGGCACTGTCACCCGGGCGCCGGGGCTGCGCATCGGCTATGTGCCGCAGAAACTGCACATCGACCCTACCCTGCCGCTGACGGTGCGCCGCTTCCTCAGCCTGCCGCAGCGGGTGTCCGACGCCCGCGCCGCCGAGGCGCTGGAGCAGGCCGGGGCCGGCGATCTGGCGGCGCGGCAGATGTCGGGCCTCTCCGGCGGCCAGTTCCAGCGGGTGCTGCTGGCCCGCGCGCTTCTGTGCAATCCGCAACTGCTGATCCTGGACGAAGCCACCCAAGGCCTCGACCAGCCCGGCTCCGCCGCCTTTTACCAGCGCATCGAGAAGGTCCGCCAGGAGCTGGGCTGCGCGGTGCTGATGGTCAGCCACGAGCTGCATGTGGTGATGGCGGCCTCTGACCGGGTGATCTGCCTGAACGGCCATGTCTGCTGCGAAGGCGCGCCGGAGCATGTCGCCTCCGCCCCGGAATACCGGGCGTTGTTCGGCACCGGCACCCAGGGCGCGCTGGCGCTCTACCGGCATGAGCACAACCACAGCCACGACCACGACTGCGCCCACGGGAACGGGCACGACCACCCTCACGAGGCCGCAGAATGACCTTTCTCGACGATTTCCTGATCCGCGCCGCGCTGGCCGGCATCGGCGTGGCGCTGGCCGCCGCGCCCCTGGGCTGTTTCGTGGTCTGGCGCCGGATGGCCTATTTCGGCGATGCCACCGCCCATGCCTCGATCCTGGGGGTGGCGCTGGCGCTCAGCTTTGACGTCTCGGTCTTTGCCGGCGTTCTGGCCACCGCGTTGGCGATGGCCACCACCGTGTCGGCGCTGGCCGGGCGCGGCTATGCGATGGACACGCTCCTGGGGGTGCTGGCGCATTCCTCGCTCGCCTTCGGCCTGGTTGCCGTTTCTTTCCTGCAGGGCGTGCGGATCGACCTGATGGCCTATCTGTTCGGCGACATCCTCGCCGTGGGCCGCGCCGATCTGGCGGTGATCTGGGGCGGCGCGGCGCTGGTGCTGGCGCTGTTGTGGTGGCGCTGGTCTGCCTTGCTGACCGCAACGCTGAACCCGGACCTGGCCCATGCCGCCGGCATTGATCCCCGGCGCGAGCAGATGGTGCTGACCATTGCGCTGGCGCTGGTGGTTGCCGTGGCGATCAAGGTGGTGGGCGTGCTGCTGATCGCGGCGATGCTGCTGATCCCGGCTGCCGCCGCCCGCCCCTTTGCCGCCACGCCGGAGCGGATGGCCGCCATTGCCGCGCTGCTGGGGATGCTGTCGGCCACCGGCGGTTTGCAGCTGGCCTTCGCGCTGGATACCCCGGCCGGACCCAGCATTGTCTGCCTGGCCGCGGCGCTGTTTGCCGCCTCCAGCCTGACCGGGCTGCTGCTGCACCGCCGCCGCGGCTGAGCCTGCCGCGGCCAGCGCCGTCAGCCTGGCCTGGCGGCCCGCCGCGGCGGACTCAGCTGCCGGTTTTCTGCAGATCCGGGCTGCCCGCCCATTTGCCGATCGCCTCGGTCAGCGCCTTCTTGTTGATCGGCTTGCTCAGGAAGTCGTCCATCCCCGCCTGCAGGCATTTTTCCCGGTGGGTCTGCAGCGCATTGGCGGTGAGCGCCACGATCGGGCATTTGCCGCGGCCGGTCTCGGCCTCGATGCGGCGCATTTCGGCGGTGGCTTCGATCCCGTCCATTTCCGGCATCATCATGTCCATCAGCACGATATCGGGACGTTCGGCCCGGAAGCGGGCAACCGCTTCGGCGCCGTTGCCGGCGATGCTGATCACCAGCGGCGCGTCCTTCAGCATTTTGGTCACCACCATCTGGTTGGTGCGGTTGTCCTCTGCCAGCAGCACTTTCAGCAGCCGCCCCTCCGGCTGCAGCCCGGCCGGCGCCCCGGCGGCGTCCGCCGGTTTCTGCACCGGCCTGCTCAACAGCCGGCTCATCACCTGGCGCAGCTGCACCGCCCGCACCGGCTTCAGCGCAAACTCGCAGGCGCCAAGGGCATCGCAATCGGCCCGGCACAGGGCATTGTCGACCGAGGACAGGATGATCAGCGGCACGGTTTCAAAGCCGGGCATCGCCCGGATCCTGGCCGCCAGCTCATGCCCGTCCATCGCAGGCATCTGGTAATCCAGCAGAATAACATCGAACCGCCGCCCGTCCAGCTGCGCATCCGACAGGATTTCCAGCCCCTCATGCGCCGAAGCCGCCTGCGTGCAGGCCACGCCCCAAGTGCTGAGCCGTTCCGACAGGATCACCCGGTTCAGTTCCAGGTCATCGACCAGCAGCGCGCTGAGCCCGGCAAAGCTGCGCCCGCCGCTGCCCTGTCCCGGCACGGTCTTGTCAGAGGCCCGCAGCGGGATCTGGATCGTGAACACAGAGCCTTTGCCCGTCTGCGACTGCACCTCCACCGAGCCGCCCATCAGCTCCAGCAGCCGCGCCGAGATCGCCAGCCCCAGGCCGGTGCCTTCGAAATTGCGGGTGGCCGCATTGTCGGCCTGCTCAAAGGCACGGAAGATCCGGCCGATCCGGTCCTGCGCGATGCCGATCCCGGTATCGGTCACCTGCAGCCTGACCAGCAGGCCGCCGCCGGGCTGCGCGCAGCCGGTCACTTCGATAAAGACATAGCCCTGGCTGGTGAACTTCACGGCATTGCCTGCGATATTGGTGATCACCTGGCGGATCCGCCCGGCATCGCCCTCGAACAGTTCCGGCAGGGCGGGGTCATAGCGCATGGTGACCTCCACCCCCTTTTCCGCCGCCTTGGGCGACAGCAGGGTCACCACATCCTCGACCGCCGTCTGCAGATTGAACGGCGCGCAGCTGAGCTCCAGCTTGCCGGCCTCGATCTTGGAGAAGTTGAGGATGTCGTTGATGATCGTCAGCAGCGCCGAGCCGGATTTGCCGATGGTCTCCGCATACATCCGCTGGTCGTCGTCCAGCCGGGTTTCCTGCAGCAGCTCCGCCATGCCAATCACCCCGTTCATCGGGGTGCGGATCTCGTGGCTCATGTTGGCGAGGAATTCCGACTTGGCGCGGTTGGCGATATCCGCGGCCTCGCGGGCCTGCTCCATCGCAAACTCGCGCTCATCGCGTTCGGCAAAGGTTTCCTCCAGCACCCCGACCGAGAAGTCCAGCGCCCGGAACTCCCGCGAGGCGTACCAGGGCAGCGGCCGCAGCGGGCTGCGCAGGCCGGCAATCGCATCCGACATCCGCTTGTGAATCATCTGCAGCGGGCGCAGCGCCAGCACATGCACCAGCAGCAAAACCAGCAGCGACAGCGCCAGCACCGGCACCACCGTCCAGATGATGATCTGGCGCACCTTCTCGCGCACCAGCGCCTGGCCGTCGCGCGTCGACCACTTCACCAGCATGGTGCCGAAGGAGGCCCCCTCCAGCTCAATCGGCCGTTCGTAGATCACATGGCCGTCGTCCTGCAGCGCTTCGGGCGCCTGTGCCGAGGCCAGCAGCTTGCCCGACGGGTTGCGGATCTGGATCGACACAATCTGCGGCTTGCGCGCCACCGCCTCGTACAGGCCGGTTTCCAGCACCGGCACATCCTCCACGATGATCGCTTCCAGCATCAGCCCGCTCAGCAGCGAGACCGTCAGGTCCGCCTGCTCGGTCAGCTGCTGCTCCAGCCGCTGCACCTCCTGGCGCTGCGCCAGATTGCCAACCGCAAAGCCGACCGCGGAGGCGGCCAGCAGCAGCGACAGTACGATCTGAAAGAGGATGCCCGTTCGTTTCATGACTTCAATGCGGCGCCTTTAAAATGCCAGGCTGCGCTCCATTGCCCGGCGGATAATGTCATAATCCTGATCGGCCCCCAGCAGGAACCCGTTCTTCGAAATCCGGCGCACGATCTCCTCGTTCTCCGAGGACAGCATGACCTTGCGCATGGCCTCCAGCACGTTTTCCGGCATCTGCGACGACGCCAGCCAGGGCTTGGTGACATTGTCAAACGAGGCCAGCACCCGGATCGGCACGCCCTTGGCGACCAGCTTCTTATAAGTGCTCTCCTTCAGGGCGCCTGCGGAATACCGGCCCGCGCCCACCGCCTCCCCGACCAGGTCATGGCGCCCGAGATAGGCAAACTCATAGAGATCGGCGCTGCTGATACCGGCGTTCAGCAGGTATTCCTGCGCCAGATAGCGGCCGATGGTCGACAGTTCATCCCCGAAGGCAAAGCTGAGACCGGCCAGATCCTCCATCGCCTGCACGCTGCTGTCCTTGTGCACCACGATCACCCCCTTGAACCGCTTGCGGCCGTTCTTGGATTCCATCGCGACAATCCGGATGCCCGGGTTTTCCTTCATCACATGCACGTAAGACGCCGGGCCGAAGCGGGCGAAATCCACCTCGCCGCTGGCCAGCTGGCGGATCCCCTCGCCGTATTCCTTGGCGACCTTCAGCCGGATCGACACCGGCTCGCCCAGCTCTTCGCTCATGCGTCCGGCCAGGAAGGAGAGAAACGGCTGGTACTTTTTAACCGTTGCAGTAGGTTTATCCGCCGCATAGGTACCAAAAACCAGCTCAATCCCGGCCTGGCCTGGCGCCGGAACAAACGCTGCAAGGCACGCGGACAGGACAGCGGCCGGTGCCGCCGCCCGCAGCGGCCTCAGGAAAAGCTTAATGATACCAATAGTCCACTCAAACAACTTCACGGCTTTAGCCTCCTGACTGACATCGGCTGGCACAGCGGGCGGGCCTTTCCACCCTCGTTACATGCCACATGGTTAAGAATACAATGTTAACGCGCCTCCAATTCTTGGAAAAATTTTGCGGTTCTTTTATTCTCCGCCCTCTATATTAACGGTTCAGTAAGATTTTCGTAATCTTTTAGGCAAATTCGCCACAATTCAGAATGCCCGCTAGAACTGGCTCAACAGGAAACGCCGTGAAGAATACCACCTTGCCCCAAAGAACCTCAGGGTCCCGCCACCGCTCAGTGCAAATCACTGTGCTGACGGCACTTTTTTCAGCAGTCCCGGTCGCGGCCCTGGCCATCCCTTCGCCGGAGCTGGTGATCGGCTCGGTGTCTTCGCTGTCGCAGGTGCTGGCGGTTGGAATTGCCATGATTTCCGGCCTCGGCGCTGTCGTTGCGGCAAAACTTGGTTTTACCCCCAAACCGGGCGGATCTCCGCGGCGGTACCCGGTCAAGCTGATTTCTGTGCTCGTTCTCGCGGCCATTGCGCTGGCGGCTGGTAACTATTGGCAGTATTCCTCGCATGCGCAGCAAGAACTGGCAAGACTGCAGGCCACCCTGACCCGGCCGGCGCAGTTTGACGGCACCACCATCAAGGATGCCGCGCTCAAGGAGACCAGCTTCACCAAGCAGGAGGACCATCCGCTGGCGATGAGCACCGCCGATGCCGCGGCGGCGCTGGAAGACGGCTCCACCCTGTTCTACGACATCCGCGAAACCGGCGAGAACGCCATGGGCACCCTGCCCGGCGCCACCCACATCCGTTTCCCGGACTTCGTCCAGAGCCAGCCGGTCAAGCCGGGCCAGAAGGTCGTTCTGTTCTGCCACAACGGCAACCGCTCCTCGGAAACCTGCGCCAAGCTGGCGGCGATGGGCATCGACTGCAGCTTCATCGCCGGCGGCATCGAGAAATGGATCGTCGAGGGGCGCGCGTTCTCCGACAAGGATGTGAAAACCCTCTCCGACCTGCGGGCAATCCCGGACTACCCGGGCAAGGACGTGCTGCTCAGCACCGATGATTTCACCAACCTGCTGACCACCGAGGATCTGCAGATCGTCGACACCCGCTATCCCGGCGACTTTGAATCCGGCCACCTGCCCGGCGCCGTCAACATCCCGATCCGCAAGATGACGACCGCCGAGCTGATGGACCGCATCGCGGAACTGGACCCCGGCAAACCCACCATCGCCGCCTGCTATGACCGCCGCAGCTGCTTCATGAGCCAGGTGCTGGGGCTGGAGCTGTCGCAGCAGGGCATCGACTTCCGCGGCCGCTATACCCTGCCGTGGGAATATTTTGTCGCACCCAAGCCAAAGCCGCATGTGCAGGCGTGGCTGGCCGACCAGCAGACCGGCCTCTGGGACAAGGCGATCTCGGCGCTGGCCGCCGCGCTGCTGTGGGTGCATGAGCGCAGCCATATCCTGCTGGGCCTTTTGGCGTTGTCGATCGTGACCCGCATCCTGGTGCTGCCGGTGGCGCTGAAATCCGAACGCGATCAGATCATCACCAACGAGACCGCGGATGAGATGAAGGCGCTGAAGGCGAAACTGGCCCATGACCCGGTGCGCAAGGCGCGCGCGGTGCAGGCGTTCTATAAGGACAAGGGCCTGACCCCGATGAAGAACCTCACCGCGCTGCTGTTCCTGCCGGTGATGATGCTGGGCGTCTCCGCCGCGCAAGAGGCCAGCGCCTCGCTGCAAACCCCGTTCCTGTGGATGGCTGACCTTGGTGCGCCCGATCCGCTGTTCATCCTGCCGGTGCTGTTCTGTGCGCTCGCCGCCGTCTACCTGCTGTGGGCCGTGGCCAAGACCCCGCGCCAGAAACTCCTGTGGATGGTTCTGGGCATGCCTTCGCTGTTCGCCATGGTGTTCAGCCTGACCGCGGCCGCCAATGCCTATCTCTGCTTCAGCCTGACGCTCCTGCTGGTGCAGCGCGCCTATGTCACCGGCATGCACCGCAAGCTGGCTGAAGCGCTGTCGCTGCGCGCCCACAAGCGCCGCCTTGCCAAGCTGCCGCGCGGCGTGATCCCGATGGGCTACACCGAGGAGCTGGAGCACGCCGGCAACAAGGCCCTGCGCCTGTCGATCCTGCGCAACGCCGGCCTGCCGGTGCCCGGCGGCGTGATCGTGCGCTCCGACGCAATCCACGACTACCGCGAAATGACGGACGCGAAAAAAGACGCCTTTGCCGCCAGGGTCTTTGCCCTTGCAGGCGGCAAGCCGGTTGCCGTGCGCTCCTCCGCCAGCAACGAGGACGGCCACGATCAAAGCTTCGCAGGCGTCTTTGAATCCGTGCTCGACGTGACCGCAGACACCATGCGCGCCGCGCTGGACGAAGTGGTGACCAGCTTCTCGTCCGAGCGTGCCGCCAGCTACTCCGGCGAGGGCGACAGCACCGATCAGGGCAACATCGTGGTGCAGGAAATGGTGCAGGCGGAATACGCCGGCGTCCTTTTCACCCAGGACCCGATGGCCCCCGGCATGTGCATGATCGAATGGGTCGAGGGCTGCGGCGAGGACCTGGTGTCCGGCCGCGTCACCCCGACCAGCCTGCGCTTTGGCCGCTACACCGGCCTGCCCGCGGCGGAAGATCAGGACCAGACCCTGGACATGGCACCGCTGCTGGCCCTTGGGCGTCAGATCGAGGAGACCTTCGGCTGCCCGCAGGACGTGGAATGGGCCTATGCAAACGGCCAGTTCCAGATCGTCCAGAGCCGCGACATCACCACGCTGTCCTTGGGCACCGAGCAGGAACAGACCCGCCTGGCCGAATGGCGCGATCTGCTGGACCGCTATGCCGCTGCCGACCCGGACCAGACCATCCTGGAACAGGACGAGATGTCAGAGGTCCTGCCCCGCCCCACCCCGCTCTCCTTCTCGCTGATGAGCGAGCTGTGGGCGCCGGGCGGCAGCGTTGATCTCGCCTGCCGCGAGCTGGGCGTGCCGTATGGCCTGCCTGAGGGGCGCGACGGCCATCTGGTCAACCTGTTCGGCAAGACCTACGTCGATGTGGCGCTGAAACAGGGCATGACGCTCAAGCTCACCGCCGCCAAGGCCAAGCAGCTGCGCAAGCAGGCGCATCCGATGATCACCCGCTTCCGCGGCGAGGTGATGCCGGAGCTGAAGAACAAGCTGGCGATTTGGCAGGCGGTGGATTACGCCGCCCTGCCCCAGGACAAGCTCTTGGAGGCGATCTCCACCCTCAAGGACATGTTCATCCGCGAGGTCTATTTGGAGGCCGAGAAGATCAACATCCTGGCAGGCTTCACCATGGGCGAGGCCGGCACGGCAGCGGCTGGCGATCCGGCCCTGCGCGCGCACCTGATGCACGCGGAACTGCCCAACGCGCCTTCCAGCCTGCTGGCCTCCTGCACCGGCAGGGATGCCCAGGCCCGCGCCACGCAGCTGATGGGGCACCGCTCGATCTTCGACTATGAGCTGTCCTCGCCCCGCTACAGAGAGGCGCCGGCGCTGCTGGAATCGCTGCTCAGCAACACGGTGGAGCCGATCGGGTCCGTCCCGGTTCCGGCCAACCTGCCGGATGAGCTGGACGATACAATCGGCATCGCCATCGCCTATCAAGACCTGAAGGAGCAGGCCAAGCACGAGGCCCTGCGCGTCGTCGCCGAACTGCGCCGCGCCCTCTTGGCGCTGGGGCAGATCAGCGGGCTGGGAGATCTGGTGTTCAGCCTCACCTTCGACGAGGTGCTGTCCGGCAACTGGACCGCCCCCGCACGGCTGCGCGAACTGGCAGAGGCGCGCGCCGCCAAGGAGGAGCTGCGCAAGAAATCCGCTCCCACCGCGGTCTCCCTCACCCTGCGCGACTGCGAGCTTTTGTCGCTCGGTGCCCAGGCCCAGGCCGGTGACGGCACCATGGGCGGCACCTGCGTTGCGGGCAGCGGCAGCGCCACCGCCCGGGTGTTCTGGATGGAAGACGACAGCTGCATCGACCCCGCGGCGTTTGCAGACTTCCAGGACGGCGACATCCTGGTCTGCCGGATGGTCAACCCGGCCTGGCTGCCATACGTCCAGCGCTCCGGCGCGGTGCTGTCCGAGGTCGGCGGCTGGCTCAGCCATATGGCCATCGTCGCCCGCGAAAAGGACGTCCTGATGCTGGTCGCCTGCAAGGGTCTCGACAGCCTGAGCCACGGCGAACAGGTGACCGTCAGCGAAGACGGCTCCATCCAGCCGCTGGAGGAAAAGGGCCTGAAGGCCGCCTCCGCCTGACGACGGCAGCACCGAAAGCAAAAGCCCCCGCACCACACGGCAGCGGGGGCTTTTTTAATCTTATAGCCCTCCCAGGCCCGGGCGCTGCCCTTTCCGCCTCACCTCTTGTAAGCTTGGCAAAGATTGCCATATCCTGTTACAGCGAAAGGAACCCGCCCATGGCCACCATGAATGTATCTCTGCCGGACCAGATGAAAGACTGGGTCGAGGAACAGGCCCGCACCGGCACCTATGCCAATTCCAGCGACTATGTCCGCGACCTGATCCGCCGCGACCAGGCCCGCACCGCCGCCATTGCCGAACTGCAAACCGCCATTGATGCAGGCCTCGCCAGCGGCCCGGCGGAACCGCTGACCGCCGAAGATTTCAAGGCCGCCATGCGCCGCAATGGCTGAGCCGCGCTGGCGGATCCGCCCCGCCGCCTGCGCCGACCTTGCCGCCATCTGGCGCTATGGCCGGGACACCTGGGGCGCGGCGCAGGCCGACGCCTATGCCGACAGCCTGTTTGCCCTGTTCGACCTGCTGGCGGACTTCCCCGAAATGGCCCGCGAACGGACTGAGTTCACCCCGCCGGTCCGCATCCACCCCTCAGGCGCGCATCTGGTGATCTACCGGCTGGAGCAGAGCCGCCCCGAGATCCTCCGCATCCTGCACGCGCGCCGGGACCTGATGGCGTTCCTCTCGGAGTAACATCCGTTCCGGCCTTGCCATTTTCCGCACATCTGCTCTGATATGGCGCATGGACCCGCATCTCGACCCCCGGAAAACCGCCCGGCTGATCCAGCATCTGGAGGACCAGATGGAGCAGCTTCCGCCCAAGCTGAAGGCGGCGGCGAAATACGTGATCGACAACCCCGGCGACTTCGGCCTCGACACCGTGCGCACCTCGGCCCAAAGGACCGGCATCAGCGCCAACGGCTTTGTCCGCCTCGCCCAGCACCTGGGCTATGACACGTTCGAGGCCTTCCGCGCCCCCTTCCGCGCCGCCCTCACCACCGCGCATGAGGCAGACCTTGGCCAGGACTGGCTGGAGCGCATGGCCGGCGCAGGCCCCGCAGGCGCGCTGCAGGCGGCGGCGGCGCGCAACCAGCTCAACATCACCTCCCGCTCGCTGCGGCTGATGACGGCCGAGCGGACGCAAGCCATCGTCGGCACCCTCACCACCGCCCGCCGCAGCTATGTCACCGCCACCCGGTCATCCTACGCGCTGGCCTACTATTTCCACTACGTCGGCCGCATGGCCTTGCCCTCACTGGACCTCGTCCCCCGCCACATGGGGGCGGCGCTGGATGACCTTCTCGACATTGGCCCCGAGGACTGCCTGATCGCCATCACCTTCGCCCCCTACTCCGCCGGCACCATCCAGGCGCTGCGGCTGGCGGGGGAGCGCGGCGCATCGGTGATCCTGATCTCCGACAGCGAGGTGATCGCCCCCGGCATCCGCACCGATCACGTGCTGGCTGTCGCTGCCAACTCGCTGCATCCCTTCGGGGCTATCGGCGGCGCAATGGCGGTGCTGGAATGCCTGCTCACCCATTTGATCGACGCCGGCGGCGAAGACGCCCGGCGGCGGATCGAGGCCTACGACGCCCTGCGCCAGGACAGCGGCGCCTATTGGAGCGGCCCGAAACTGCCACGGGTCGGCGGCTGATCACTCCCCTCAGACGTCACCGTCAATAAACGGGTTCTGCGCCTCCCATTCATCCCGGGTAGCCCGCTTGTGATCGCCCTCCAGCCGCACCGATGCCATCGCCCGGTCGGCGTAGATCTCCGACCTGAGCGGCCACGCCAGCGCGGCATCAAACAGCCCCGGCATCAGATCATAGGGCGCGCCGTCCTCATCCACGTCCCGCATCCACAGATGCGACCCGCATGTGCTGCAAAACGCCCGCTCCGCAAAGGCAGATGATTGATAGCGCGAGACCGGCCCCTCGACTGTGACCGCTTCAGCATCAGCCTCGAAACATAAGAACAGCCCGCCGCTCCAGCGCTGGCACATGCGGCAATGGCAGGCCCCGGCGCGCGGATCATGCGAGCCTTCAACACGGATCTTCACAGCGCCGCACAGGCAGCGGCCTTCCAGAACGTCACTCATCACAGACCTCCTTGCCGATGCGCCAAGGCTACAGCAATTCGGGTCTCAAAGGGAGGTTCCGCCCGGGTTAGAGCCGCAAATCTGCCTCTTCCGGCGCCAGCACGTATTTCAGGTCATAGACCAGCGCGCCCTCGGACCCCAAGGCGCGGATCGCTGCCGCACCCATGTCGCGGAACTCGGAATGCGCCACCGCCAGCACAATCCCCGCATAGGCCCCCTGCCCCGGCTCAGCCATCAGCGATATGCCATATTCCTCCTGCGCCTCCTGCGGGTCGGCATGGGGATCATGCACGTCCACCACAGCCCCGTACTGCTGCAGTTCCCGCACCACGTCGATCACCCGCGTGTTGCGCAGGTCCGGGCAGTTCTCCTTGAACGTCAGCCCCATTACCAGCACCCGTGCGCCCGCCACCGGCAGGCCGCGTTTCAGCATTGCCTTGACCATCTCACCGGCCACATAGGCGCCCATGCCGTCATTCAGACGGCGTCCGGCCAGCAGGATCTCCGGGTGGTAGCCCAGCTGCTCCGCCTTGTGCGTGAGGTAGTAAGGGTCCACCCCGATGCAGTGCCCGCCCACCAGACCGGGGCGGAACGGCAGGAAATTCCATTTTGTCCCAGCGGCTTCGAGAACCGCCTGGGTGTCGATCCCCATCTTGTTGAAGATCTTGGCCAGCTCATTCACCAGCGCGATGTTGATGTCCCGCTGGCTGTTCTCGATCACCTTCGCGGCCTCCGCCACCCGGATGCTGGCGGCCTTGTGGGTGCCCGCCGCCACCACCTCGCGGTAGAGCGCATCCACCCGCTCCGCCACCTCGGGCGTGGAGCCGGAGGTGACCTTCACCACATCCTTCAGCCGCCGCTGCTTGTCGCCGGGGTTGATCCGCTCCGGGCTGTAACCGGCAAAGAAATCCGCGTTGAATTTCAAACCCGACCGCGCCTCCAGCACCGGCACGCAGTCTTCCTCGGTGGCGCCGGGATAGACGGTAGATTCATAGATCACCAGATCGCCGGCTTTGAGCACCCCGCCAACAATGGCCGACGCCGCCAGCAGCGGGCGCAGATCGGGCCGGTGGCTGGCGTCCACCGGCGTCGGCACGGTGACGATGTAGATGGAGCACTCCGCAATCTCTGCCGGGTCCGACGTGAACTTCAGAAACTCCGCAGCAGCCAAGTCCTGCGGCTCCAGCTCTCGGGTGCGGTCCTCGCCCCGGCGCAGCTCCGCGATGCGGCCCGGATCAATGTCGAACCCGATGACCTCGCGGTGCTGCCCGAAGGCCGCCGCCAGCGGCAGCCCCACATAGCCAAGGCCGATGATACAGATCCTGTCCTGCGCGCCGTTCATTCCGGGCTGCTCCTTGTTCCGGCGGGCCGATTGTTCCAGGCCCCTGCCCGCCCACATAAGCCCCTGCCCCCAAGGGGTTCAACCATATGGGCCAAGTTTCGGCCTCACGCCTCCACAACAATGGCGGAGACTTCGCCATCCACATCGCGGCAGGCGGCCAGCAAGCGCGGCATCAGATGCGACATCACGTAATTCGCATGGAACCGGCTCGGCGCCTTCAGCACCAGCCTGCCCCCTGCCCGGCCCGCGCGCTCCAGCCCCTGCACCCAGGAGGCATAGTTGGCGGGATCCTCCGCATGCAGCACTGCCTTGGCCAGGCTCCATTCGCTGCCGTCCGACACATCCGGCGCAGGCGGCACCGCGCCGGGGCGCAGGGGCACCACATTCGGTGCCGGCTCGTCCGCCCCTTGCATCCGGTGCTCGAAGTCCGGTCCGACCGCGCCCCAGCGCTCCTCGGTGTCGGCCAGCAGCCGCTCCAGATCAATCCCGTATTCCGTCACCCGCCCGCGTGCGCCCTGGCGTTTCACCACCAGCCAGCCCATGCCGCGCAGCTTGGCCATCTCGCGCTTCACCGTGCGTTCATCGACATCCCACAGCCGGGCGATCTCCCGCTGCCCGACGGCCAGCTCATCGCGCTGCCAGTTGTAGCGCGCGGTCATCAGTGTCATGAAACGCAGAACCAGCTTCTGCGCCCCCTTGCCCTGGCCAAGCGCATAAGCCCCCATCGCCGTGAGGATGTCATATTTCAGCGCAGAGGCGTTGCGCCCCGCAGGCCGTTTGGCAAGCATTGCTGCCCCCGTTTCTCCCCCCTGCCCTCCTGGGCCGGGATGTGCTGCCTCAAGTGCTCCCGGATGGTTTGCCGGGAATTACGCTGGCCGGTTTGGCTCCGAACTCAACGCTATTCGTTTGTTGTACCCGATTTGCGTCCGGAATTCCGATTCTGTCAAGCGCCGGCGGGAATTGAATTCAGACCCAATCCCTTTTTCGAAAGAAAAATTGGTATCAATGGTATGGGGGGACATCTTGAGTGTCCCCTATTCTGGCAGAAATGTCCCCCAATCTGCAGTGTTCCGGCCTGGGGTGTCCCCCTAAATCTGGCGTCAGAACCCCAGAAAAACCCAATGAAACGAATCGTTTGGCCGGGGCCTTCCGAATCGCCCAGGCCCTTGTGCTGCTGGGCCTTTTGCAAATGTGTCCCCGCGGGGACAGGACGCTCTTTCCAACCATATTAGCTTTTGCGTTTTTTGCAAATTCGGCGTAAATGGATATTGAGGCTGAATTAGCGTCCGCAAAAAATGGGCGCTGTTAAAAACAACACCGTGTGAGGCTAAGGAGCAGCGATGTTTACGCACGAAGACCTGTCCAAGATGCAGGCCCAATCTCTCAAGATGCAAAGCTGGATCCGCCAGCAGACCTTCTCCCCCGAAATGGAAAAGACCCTGCGCCGGTTCTCCTCCTGGGAGGTGGCGGAGCTGATCTTCCGCGTCAACCAGTCGACCCTGCGGGGACGGCTCGCCACCGACCCCTCGCTGCCCCAGGGCCATGTCGAGGAGGACGGCCGCCAGCGCTGGTATTCGCTGGAGGAGATCAATGAGCTGCGCCGCCGCATCAAGATCAACCGCAAATCCCTGCTGCCCAAGCGCCCCGCGGGCAAACGGGCGCTGCGGGTGGCGATCTCCAACTTCAAGGGCGGCGCCGGCAAATCCACCGTTGCCCTGCACTTCGCCCATGCCGCAGCGCTGGACGGCTACCGGGTGCTGTGCGTCGACTTCGACCCGCAGGCCACCCTGTCGCACTCCATGGGCCTCAGCGACGTCACCGAGGATTACACCGTCTGGGGCATCATGGCCCGCGACCTGGTGCGCGAGACGGAACGGATGAACGCGGTATCGCAAGGCGCCGAGTCCGGCACCGCCCTGCCCCAGCGCCAGCTGCCCGACGCGATCACCGGCATGGGGCTGCAGGACCTGCGGGTCAGCGATTTCGTCAAGCCGACCAGCTGGCCGACCATCGACATCATCCCGTCGTGCGCCAACGCGGCCTTTGTGGAATTCGCCTCCGCCCAGTACCGCCACCTGAACCCGGAATGGTCGTTCTTCGCCGCGGTCTCCCGCTACCTCGACCAGCTGCCCGCGGAAGACTACGACCTGATGATCTTCGACTGCCCGCCCGCCATCGGCTACCAGTCGATGAACGCGGTCTTTGCTGCCGACATGCTCTATATCCCCTCCGGCCCCGGCTACTGGGAATATGACTCCACCACCTCCTTCATCGGCCAGCTCTCTGAGGCGCTGGAGGACCTGTCGGCGTTTAACGGCGTTGTCCCCGCGGGGACATTTGCCCTGCCAAAGGTTTTCCAGGACGTCCGCTTTCTCCTCACCCGTTACGAAAGCGGTAACGATTTGCACCGTGCGATGCGTTCGGCATTTATGAAGGTGTTCGAGGGCAGAATGACCGAGCACCCGATCGAGATGACACGCGCAGTCGAGCAATCGGGCCGCTTCCTGAGTTCCATCTACGAAATCGATTACCGGGAAATGACACGCGAAACCTGGCGCCGTGCGCGGGCGTCGTTTGATCAGGCCTACGATGAATTCAAGGCCTACGCGCTGGAAGCCTGGGAAAATCTGGAGGATGAGGCATGAGCAAACGCAGAGTCTTCGACATCGACTTCCCGACTGAACCGAACACCCCCTCTGAACCAAAATCCGTCCCCGCGGAGACCGCCGTCCAGAAGCCGGACCAGCGGATGCGCAAACCGTCTGAATCGCGCCGCGGGCCGATGGCCACCGCGATCTCCGAGAACGCCGATGCGTTGCGCACCCGTGCCGAGGCGGAAATGAAGATCCGCGCTGAGAACGACCGGCTCGCGCATGAGTTCGTGCGGCTGAAGAAGCTGGGCCTGGTGGTCGACCGGATTCCGATTGGCCGGATCGGCATGCAGAAGCTGGTCCGCGACCGCAAGGAAGGGCGCGATCCGGAGCTGGATGAGCTGAAGGCCTCCATCAAATCCATTGGCCTGTCGAACCCGATCCGGGTCGAGGAAAACGAGGACGGCACCTATGAGCTGATCCAGGGCTACCGCCGGATGCGGGCCTATCTGGAACTGCTCAGTGAAACGGGCGACGACATCTACAGCCATATCCCCGCGGGTTTGGTGGCCAAGGGCGACAGTCTGCAGAGCCTTTACCGCCGGATGGTGGACGAGAACCTGGTGCGCCGCGACATCTCCTTTGCCGAAATGGCGCAGCTGGCGCTGCGCTATGCCGAGGATACCGGCACCGGCGCGGAGACCATCGAGGATGCGGTGAACGACCTCTACGCCTCAGCGGGCCGGCAGAAGCGGATCTACATCCGCCATTTTGCCCAGGTGCTGAAGGCCGTGGGGGATGTCCTGAAACACCCGGAGGCCATCCCGCGGGCCTTGGGGCTGGACCTGAAGAAACGGCTGGAGGCCGATGCGATGAACGCCCAGGTGCTGCGCGACGCGCTGGCGCGGGTGAAGCCGCAGAACGAAGAGGCGGAGCTGGAGGTGTTGCGCAGCTTTGCCGAGGGCAAGCGCAAGAACGCCCCCCGCACCCCCGCTGCGCCGCGCGCCGGCGTCGCCAAGACCACCCTGCGCTGCACTGTCCCCGCGGGGACAGTCCGCTGTCAGGCGCGCGACGGCAAGATCGAAATGGCAATGGAGCGCGACTTCTCGGAGATCGACCGGCACAAGCTGGAAGATGCCATTGCAGCCTTCTTTGCGGCGCTGGAAGACCCGTCCTGAGCGGTTTGTCCCCGCGGGGACAGGTGACGAAAACAACCGGGGCCCGGCAGAAATGCCGGGCCCTTTTCCTATCCGCATCCGCAGTTGCGGGAGGTTTCCGCGCGCTGTCCCCGCGGGGACAGCCCGGGCGGCATGGCCCGCCGCAGCCCGCGGGGCAGGGTCTGATCAGGGGATTTCGATGGCATTTCGCGCTGCTGTCCCCGCGGGGACAAACCGGCGCGCAGGCGCCAAGGCCCGCTGATTTTCATGCGTTTCAGGGCCGCGGGCGCCACCTGTCCCCGCGGGGACAGCAAGATGAAACCAGGCGCCGCGTCACCAAAATGTGCGCCTGTCCCCGCGGGGACAGGCGGCGCAGCTTGCGGCGGCAGCGGACGGAACAGCCCCTCCAGCGCTTTGGCGCTCACCCGCCGGGCGGCTCGGTTGACCGCTGTGTAACGCCTGAACCCGGAGGTGTCCCCGCGGGGACAGGCAAAGATTTTCCTGACGGAACCGGGGCAGGCAAAAGAAAAGGCCCGGCGGAAGGGGCCGGGCCTTGGGTGTTTTCAGAGGCTGTCCCCGCGGGGACATGGCGGCGCTGGCCCGGGTCAGCGCCCGGTCAGTTCAGCACCTTGAATTCGATCCGCCGGTTCTTGGCCCGGTTCTGCGCGGTGTTGTTGGGCACCAGCGGCGTGGTCTCGCCATAGCCGACGGCCACCAGGCGCTCTGCCGGGATGCCGGTGGTTAGCAGATAGCTGTTGACCGCCGCCGCGCGTTTCTCGCTCAGCTGCATGTTCCAGGCTGATTTGCCCTGGCTGTCGGTGTGGCCGCCGACCTCGACAATCATGCCCGGGCAGCGGCGGATGATGTCCGACAGGCTGTCGAGGAAGTCGCGGGAGCTGGCGTCGAGCCGGGCGGTGGAGGGAGCGAAGTTGACGCTGCGGCCCTGCGACAGAATTTCGAACCGTCCGGTGCAGGCCTCGCGGCTGAAATCGCCGCTGGCCTCCAGCGCGGCGGCGGCGCCTGCGGTCACTGTCCCCGCGGGGACAGAAGCGGTGCCGGGCGCGGTGCGGTCAAACATCAGGTCCAGGCTGACCAGGCCCACGGGGGTGATGGTGACGCCCGCGGCTTCCTCCAGCTTTTCGCGTCCGGGGTTCAGCGCGAAGTCCTCCAGTTTGAGGATGACCGGCTGCACGGTGGCCACGGCAACGCGGTCGTTGCCCAGCAGCGTTACCGCCACCGGCACCATCAGCTGCGCCTCGATCCCGTGCAGCGACAGGGTGACCGGCAGCTCGATCTGTTTCCGCTGCACTGCAGAAAGGTCGGCGATCTGGTCCGGGCCGATGCGGGCGGTAATGGTGGCCTCGGGGTAGGTGAAGGTTTCAAAGAACAGGAACCGCATCCGCACGTTGCGCAGGTCGATGGACGTGTCGACGGAATCCAGCGCGATGCGGATTTCGGCGTCGCCCTGTTCGGAGATGCTGCCGGAGAAGGCGGCGAAGCGGCTCGATTCCGCAATGCTGCCTTTTTTAATGGATATGAAGCGGATGGCGGAGGATTCCGCGTTGAGCTGCCAGCCGTGCTCAAACGGGCCTGAGGCCAGAGCTGGACGGAGGATTAGGAGAAAAACCGTTAATATTGAAAGGGTTAAGCGGAGCATGCGCGATCCATTCGGGTTGGCGGACGTGGAGTCCCGGCCCGCGGGCAGGGACGGAAGATGTCCCTGCAGTCTAACAGCAGGGTTGCTGCCGGGTGCAAGGGACGCGATAGTTTGGTAACGAAATACCCTTAATAATTGGGAAGCTGCCCCGGGCACGGTAACCGGGGCAAGGAAGTGGAGCAGGTGCGTGCGAATTTTCGGGATGTGGATCCGGCTGGCGGTTCTGGCCGCCGCGGTGCTGGGCCTTGCCAGGGCCGCCTGGGCGGAGGAGCGGCTGGCGCTGGTGATCGGCAATTCGGCCTACGGGTCGGTGCAGCCGCTGGACAACCCGGGGCGCGATGCCCGGCTGATGGCTGAGACGCTGGAGCGGCTGGGCTTTGACGTCACCCTGGCGGTGGATGCGCCGCAGCTTGAGATGAAGCGCGCCATCGCCCGGTTCGGACGCAAGCTGCGCGGGGCAGGGCAGGATGCGACCGGCCTGTTCTACTATGCCGGCCACGGGGTGCAGAGCTTTGGCAGCAACTACCTGCTGCCGGTCGATGTGGCGCTGTCGGATGCCGCCGATCTGGACCTGATGGCGGTGGAGGCGCAGTCGGTCTTGCGGCAGATGGCCTCGGCCCGCAACCGCACCAATATCGTGATCCTGGATGCCTGCCGCAACAACCCGTTTAAGGCGGTGGCGGATCTGAACGAAAGCGGCCTGGCGGAGATGAAGGCGCCGACCGGGACCTTCCTGGCCTATGCCACGGCACCGGGGGAGGTGGCGCTGGACGGCGAGGGGGAGAACAGCCCGTTCACCGAGGCGCTGGCGCGCGAGATCGTGGTGCCCGGGGCGCCGGTGGAGCAGGTGTTCAAACAGGTGCGCCGGGCGGTGCTGGAGCAGAGCGGCGGCGGCCAGACGCCCTGGGACACGTCCTCGCTGGTGAGTGACTTCACCTTTGCCGCGGCAGAGCCGGAGGCGGTGATGAGCGCCGCGGAAATCGAAGAGGCGCAGATCTGGCGTTCGGTCAAGGCGTCGCGCGACACGATGCAGATCATGCTGTTCCTGCGCGGCTACGGCAGCGGCAAATATGCGGATGAGGCGCGGGCGCTGCTGGCCAGCCTGATGGAAGAGGAGCTGCACGGCGGCACAGGCGCTGCGGTTGCGGCCGCACCGGCCGCTCCGGCGGAGCCTGCGCCTGCGCCCGCTGCTGCGGATGCCGAGACGGCGATGTTCCAGGCGGCGCAGGGCGATGGCAGCAAGGCGGCCTATGAGGCCTATCTGATGGCCTACCCTGAGGGCCGGTTTGTTGAAATGGCCGCCGCCGAGGTTGCGGCGCTGGCCGCCGGGGCAGGCCAGGACCCGCAGGCAGGCACGGAGGCCCCGCCAGCAGCGGCTGAGGACGCGCCTGCAGCGGTGGCGCTGGTGGAAACCGGGCCGATCACCTTTGCCAGCCCGCTGGATACTGATGCGGCGGCGATCTCCGGCCTGACACTGGCCGAGGCGGTGACCCGCTCGCCGTCCTTCCCGCCGGTCGACGGGCTGCCGGAAAGCTATTGGAAGGACCAGTCCTGCAGCAGCTGCCATCAATGGACGCGGGAGCGGCTGTGCACGCAAGGAAACACGTACCTGAGCCTCAACATGCAGCGCTCGCTTGGCAAGCAGCATCCGTTTGGCGGGGCGCTGAAACAGGCGCTGAAGAGCTGGGCCGCGGGCGGCTGCCAGTAAGGTTTGCGGGCTTTGATCCAGCAGGGCAGGGGAGGGCTCCCGCCCGTGCAGGCGCATTTGAAAATGCACCGTCCCGGTTGGGCGTGGCGCTGTGCTGCGCACAGCGCGGGGCGAACCTTCGGAAAGGCAGCGCATTCGCTGAATGGCTTTTAGGGCGTCGTTGCTGAGTGGCACTTAGGGCAGATGCCAAAGTCTATGCCGCCTTCGTCCGCCCTTGAGGGGTGGCGCGCGGCGCGTCAGCGCAGCGCCGGACCCAAGGCCGCCAAGGCCTGGCGGCGTCAGCCGCGGGCCTGCGGGCGCGGGAGGCCCCCGCGTCCGGACGGTGTCAGGGGGCGTGGGTTGTGATCAGGAAATAGACCCATTCGCCTTTGAAATCAGGGTGTTGGATGCGGGCCGCTGCCACCTGGGCGCGCAGGAAATCCAGGTAGGGCGCGGCAGGTTCGCTGAGCGGGCGGGTGCCTTCATACAGCGGGTGCGAGGCGGCGAAGGCGACGGCGATTTCCTGGCCGTAGGGCGGGCCGACGGTGATGTGCAGGCCGGCGTCTCCCGGACCCTTGGCGCCCACGCGCAGGGCGCTTTCAGGGGCGGCTTCTGCCAGCGGCGCCAGATCGTTGGGACTGAGGTGCAGCACCGCGCCGCCGGCGTCGAAATAGTCCACATACACATAAGCCGGATAGTCCGGGGCGGTGAGGTCGAAGAACAGCCGCTCGCCGCCGGAATAGTCGAGCACCCGGGCATGGGCGTCCGCGCCGACCAGCAGCGGGTTGGTGATCTGGTCGGTGCTTTGCGGCAGGCCGACGCGGGAGATCCCCGCCAGCGCGCCGCATTGCGGGCGGGGCAAGAGGCGCATCTGGTCGGAGACGGTGATATCGGCGCCCATCTGCGCTTGCAGCGCGGCCAGAATGGGGCTGCGCAGCCCGTCCTCGGGCAAGTGGCCGCGCAGCTCCAGCGTGGCGGTTTCAGGAACAAACGCGGCTTGCAGGCGGGAGCAGGGGACAGCGGCGAGGATGCCGGAGATGCCGTCGCGCAAGGGATCGCCACCGGCCACGGCATCGCCGGGCTGCATGAAGGACTGAAAAGCGGCGAGGGAGACCGGGTCGATGCCGCCGCTGCCGCCCTGGAACGCCAGCGCGGCCTTGATGCGGGGCGGGTCCGGGAGGGCCGCGGGCGTTTGCCGGGCGGGCAGCGCGGTCTGCGCCAGCGGTGCGGAAACGGGCTGCGCCTCGGGGCTGGGCTGGCTGGCTGGAGGCGTCTGCGGCAGGGCCGCCGCGTTTGTTTGTGCGGTTGCGGCGGCACTCAGCGGTGCGGGCGCGTCAGTCAGCGCGATGGCGGCTTCTGGGGGGGCCGCGGCGGCGGCCGCG
>NZ_DGNN01000014.1:0-99271 GCF_002388965.1 Leisingera sp. UBA4491
GGCCGAAAATCTCCTCCTGCGCGATACGCATGGCGTTGTCCGCATCGGCAAAGATGGTGGGTCGGGCATAATAGCCGGTCTCGAACCCTTCCGGCCTGCCCGGCCCGCCGGCCACCAGCCGCGCGCCTTCGGCGATGCCCGCCTCGATCATCTCCTGCACGCGGGCATACTGCTGCGCGTTGGACAGCGGCCCCATGTGATCGCCAGGCTCCACCGGGTCGCCGACGGTCAATTGCGCGCATTTTGCCTGCGCCAGCTCGACCGCGCGGCCATAGACGCTGCGCTCGACCAGCATCCGGGTGGCGGCGTCGCAGCTTTGGCCGGTGTTGATGAAACAGGCCTCCACCCCTTCGGAGATGGCGGTGTCCAGATCGCAGTCGGCAAACACCAGGTTCGGGGATTTGCCGCCAAGCTCCAATGCAACCTTCTTGACGGTTTCCGCTGCATCGCGGGTTACCGCAACACCGCCGCGGGTGGAGCCGGTGAAGGACATCAGGGCGACATCCGGGTGGCGTGACAGCGCAGCACCTGCCACCGGGCCTTCGCCGTGGACCAGGTTGAAAACGCCCGCGGGCACGCCGGCCTCGTGCAGCACCTCGGTATAGAGGATCGCCGACAGCGGTGTCAGCTCGGAGGGTTTCAGCACCATTGTGCAGCCGGCGGCCAGGGCAGGGCCGACCTTCAGCACGATCTGGTTGATCGGCCAGTTCCAGGGGGTGATCAGCCCGCAGACACCAGTCGGCATCCGCACTAGCGTGTCGCCGTTGGGCAGGGTTTCCTCGAAATCGAGCGCCTTCAGATCGGCAATGATGGCCTCCAGATGGTCGATGCCGACCTGCGCCTGCATCTCGCGCGACATGGTGATCGGGGCGCCCATTTCCAGCGAGATGGCTTTTGCGAAATCATCCACGCGGGCGGTGTAGACCTCCAGCACGTGTTCAAGGAGCGCAATGCGGTCCTTGCGGCTGGTGGCGGCAAAGCCGGGCAGCGCGGCCTTGGCTGCGGCCACGGCGGCATCAACGCCTGCTTCGCTGCCAAGCGCCAGGCGGCCAAGGGACTGTTCGGTGGCCGGGTTGATCACCTCCGCCGAGGCGCTGCCGCGGGGGGCGGTCCAGCGGCCGCCGATGTAGAACTGGGACATGTTGTACTGCATTGCCGTATCCATTGAGGTTTGAGAGCGAGTCATGCGGCGGCGGCGGCCGCGCGGTGGTCCTGCTGCCGGCGCCGCTCCTGCCGCCGGTTGGTCAGCGAGGCGGCGATGACGCCAAGGGTGACGATGCCGATCAGCATGGACGAGAGCGCATTGATCTCGGGCGAGACGCCCAGCCGGACCGAGGAATAGAGCTTCATCGGCAGGGTGGTGGAGCCGGGGCCGGAGGTGAAGGTGGCGATCACCAGGTCGTCGAGCGACAGAGTGAAAGAGAGCAGCCAGGCCGAGATCACCGCGGGCGCGATCACTGGCAACGTCACTTGGCGGAAGGCCGAGAACGGCGTGCAGCCCAGATCCAGCGCCGCATCCTCCAGCGACCGGTCGAAGCTGGCCAGCCGGGAAGAGACCACCACCGAGGCATAGCACATGGCAAAGGTCGCGTGGGCTATGGTGATGGTCCAGAAGCCGCGGTCGAGGCCGATGGCGACGAACAGCAAGAGGAGCGACAGGCCGGTCACCACCTCGGGCATCACCAAGGGCGCATAGATCATGCCGGAGAACAGCGTGCGGCCCGGAAAGCGGCCCATACGCACCATGACAACTGCGCTGAGCGTGCCCAGCACCGTGGCCAGCGTGGCCGAGACAAAGGCGATGCGCAGGGTGATCCAGGCGGCCGCCAGATAAGCCTCGTTGTTCAGCACGATGCCGTACCATTTGGTGCTGAAGCCGCCCCAGACGGCGACCAGGCGGGAGTCGTTGAAGGAGTAGATCACCACCAGCAAGAGCGGCAGGTAGAGGAAGGCCAAGCCAAAGGTCAGCGAGGTCAGGTTGAACATGTTGAAGCGGCGGATCATCCCAGTTCCTCCTGATGTTTCTGCTGATGGCGCTGGAACAGCACGATAGGCACGATCAGGATGGTCAGCAGCACGATGGCCACCGCCGCCGCCACGCCCCAGTCGCGGTTGGAGAAGAACTCGAGCCACAGGGTCTTGCCGATCATCAGCGTGCCGGAGCCGCCCAAGAGGTCGGGGATCACAAATTCGCCGATCGCCGGGATGAAGACCAGGAAGCAGCCCGCAACCACTCCCGGCAGCGACAGCGGCAGGGTGATCTGGCGGAAGGCGGCAAAGGCACCGCAGCCGAGGTCTTCGGCGGCTTCCAGGAGCCGGCCGTCGATCCGTTCCAGCGAGGCATAAAGCGGCAGTATCATGAACGGCAGGTAGGAATAGACGATGCCGACATAGACCGCGATTTCGGTGTGCATGATCGCCAGCGGCTGATCAATGAGGCCGAGCTTCATCAGGGTGAGGTTCAGGAAACCCTCGTTCTTGAGGATGCCGATCCAGGCGTAAATGCGGATAAGGAAGCTGGTCCAGAACGGCAGGATCACCAGCAGCAGCAGCGTCTTGCGCCACTCTTGCGGTGCCTTCGCCATGGCATAGGCCACCGGATAGCCGATCATCAGGCAAAGCAGAGTTGCAATGGCGGCGACCTTCACGCTGTTGAGATAGGCCTTGAGGTAGATGCCGTCCTCGGCCAGCCAGAGGAAGTTCTCGAAGTCCAGCGCCGCGAAGGCCGCGCGCAGGCCTGCCAGCCCCTCATCAAGGCTGAAGGTGGGGGCATAGGGCGGGCTGGCCGTGACCGAGTCCGACAGTGCGATCTTGATGACGATCAGGAAGGGCACCAGGAAGAATAGCCCCAGCCACAGATAGGGCAGAAGGATTAGCAGGCGGCGCGGGGCGGATGTGCTCATGGTCCGGCCCTCACGCGTCGACCAGCACGCAAGCGCCCGCGCGCCAGCTGAGCCAGACCCGGTTGTTCCAGTCAATTTCACGGCGCGAGGTCAGGAGCCGGTTGGCCTCTTGCGCGCGGATCAGCTGGCCGCCGTCGAGCCGCACCAGGAAGGTGGAGGCGCTGCCGGTATAGGAGATTTCCTCCACCGTGCCCTCAAACCTGTTCACGTTGGGGGCTTCTGCTGGCTGGTCCTTGGTGACGTGGATCTTCTCGGGGCGCAGCACCAGCGTCTTGCGGGCGCCGGGTGTCAGCACATCCTCGGGCTGCGGGCGGATTGCCAGCCGGGTTCCGCTGTCCCAGCGGGCCAGTGCCAGCTCGCCGTCCATGCCCGCAAGCTCGACGTTGATCAGGTTCACGTTGCCAATGAAATCAGCGACATAGCTTGAGGCCGGGTGTTCATAAATCCGTGCGGGCGTGTCGGTTTGCAGCAGCTTGCCCGCCTTCATCACCGCGATGCGGGAGGAAACGGTCATCGCCTCGTCCTGATCGTGGGTCACGATGATGAAGGTGAGGCCCAGCCGGTCCTGCACGTCCATCAGCTGGAACTGGGTCTCTTCGCGCAGTTTCTTGTCGAGCGCGCCCAGCGGCTCGTCCAGCAGCAGAACCTTGGGTTTTTTAGCCAGCGAGCGTGCCAGCGCCACCCGCTGCATCTGCCCGCCGGACAGCTGGTGCGGCTTGCGGTCCGCGAAGTCTTCGAGTTGCACCAGTGCCAGCATCTCGTCGACGCGGTCCTGGATATCACTTTTCTTCCAGCGCTCCTGTTTCAGGCCAAAGCCGATGTTCTTGGCCACCGACATATGCGGAAACAACGCGTAAGACTGGAACATCATGTTCACCGGGCGCCGGTTGGCGGGGATGCCGGTCAGGTCCTGACCGTCCAAGAGGATGCGGCCCGAGGTCACTTCCTCAAACCCGGCCAGCAGCCGCATCATTGTGGTCTTGCCGCAGCCGGAGGGGCCGAGAAGCGAGAAGAACTCGCGCTCCTGGATGTCCAGGTTCAGGTCCGAGATCGCGGTGAAGCTGCCAAAGGTCTTGGTCACATTCTCGAAGCGGATCAAGGGGGTGCGGTCCGGCGTCAGCGCACTGACGGGTTCGGCCTGGGCGGCGGTACTGGCCGGATCATGGAAATTCATTGTTGCAGGTTCCCCTGTTGCAGGTGCCTGCCGCTGCATGAGCGGGCGCCGCGGCAGGCAAGACAGGTGCGGCCTTGAAGCCGCGCCAAAGCTCATTGGCCGGTGCGGACCTTGGACCAGGTGCGGGTGTATAGACGCTCCGTCTTGCGGTCTTGCAGCACCGGGGTGGTCAGCATCTCCATGGTCGCCTCGGTCGGATAGACGGCGGGATTGCCGGTCAGCTCCGGGTCGATTTCTGCCTGGGCGGTGAGGTTGGCACTGCCGTAGCGGATGAAGTTGGCGTTCTGCGCCGACACCGAAGGCTGCAGCAGGTAGTTCAGGAAGGCATGGGCCTCTTCCACGTTCCTGGCATCGGCCAGGATGGCGAGGCCGTCAAAGTCCAGCAGCGTGCCTTCTTCCGGAATGATGTATTCCAGATTAACGCCATTGTTGGCCTCCTTGGCGCCATCGGCGGCCCAATAGGCGTCGCCGCTCCAGGTCAGGCCGAGGCAGGCATCGCCATCGGACAGCGCGCCGATCATGGCGTCAGTGGAAATCTGGGCGATGTTGCCCCGGATCGCACCGATATGCGCCCCGGCGGCGGTGATCTGATCCTTGTTGCTGGTGTTCGGGTCCTGCCCCATGTCGATCAGCGCGGCGCCGATCACGTCTATGGGCGAGTCCACGATCATCACGCTGCAATCGGCCAGCTTGCCTGAGATCTCCGGGTCAAACAGCAGATCCCAGGACCTGGGGTGGTCGTCGCCCAGCCGCTCTGCAAGCTTGCCGGTGTTATAGGCAATGCCGAATGTCCACCAGTTGTAGGGCACCAGGTATTCGTTGCCGGGATCGAAGGTTTCGATCAGTCCGGCGATCTTGGGCCAGACGTGCTGCAGGTTGGGGATCTTGGATTTGTCGATCTTCTGCAGCACCCCGGCCGAGATCAGCCGCGCGGTGCCGGTGGAGGAGGGAACGATGATGTCATAGCCGGAGCTGCCCGCCAGAACCTTGGTTTCCAGCATCGCGTTTGAATCATAGGTGTCATAGGTGACGTCGATCCCGGTCTCAACCTCGAACGCCTCGATGATCGCTGGATCTAGATAGTCGCTCCAGTTGTAGATCACCAGTTCACCCTCAGCCGCCGCGGCGGCGCCCCAGATGGCGGCTGTTCCGGCCATCAGGCCAGTTCTCAGCTTGGATTTCATGGTTCCCTCCCGTGTTGGGTTTCTGTTTGCTTCTCTTTTGGGATGCGGGCCTTAGGCCCGCTCCTGTTCCAGTTCGAGCCCCTGTTCCAGCAACTCCCGGGTGGCGCGCTGGACGCCTTCGGTCAGCATGTCGAACATGTCGTCGATCTGCGCTTCGGTGATCACCAGCGGCGGCGAGAAGATCGCCATGTTGCCATAGGGGCGGACCATCAGGCCCAGTTCCTGGCAGCGGGCGTCGATCACCGCGCCGATGGTGGCGTCGATCCCGGCGCTGGCTTGGCCCTCACGGGTCAGCGAGCATTCGATGCAGCCCACCAGCCCCATGCCGCGCACATCCACGATCAGCGGCAGCTCCAGCATCTGATGCAGGCGCTTCTGGAAGTGCGGCGTCACCTTGCGGACATGCTCCAGAATGCCGTCGCGCTCGAAGATCTCGATGTTCTTGAGGCCCGCGGCGGCGCAGACCGGATGGCCGGAATAGGTGTAGCCGCTGGTGAAATAGACATCCTTGGAAACATCGCCCTCGATGTCCTTGAACAGCCGGTCCGAGAAGATCGCCGCCCCCATCGGCGCATAGCCCGAGGTCAGCCCCTTGGCGCAGGTGATGATGTCCGGGGTGATGCCGAACAGCTCTTCGGAGGCGAACCAGTGGCCAAGGCGGCCAAATCCGGTGACGACCTCGTCGGAGATGTACAGAACATCATGTTTGCGGCAGACCTCCAGGCAGCGCTTGTGGTAGCCCGCGGGCGGCACGATCACGCCGCCGGAGCCCAGCACCGGTTCGGCAATGAAAGCGGCGGCATTGTCCGCGCCCAGCTCCAGGATGGCGTTTTCCAGGTCCGCCACTTTTTCGTCCAGGAAGGCTTCGATGCTCATGCCTGCGGGACGGCGGAAGGCGTTCACATCCGGCAGGAAATGGGGAAGGACCTGATCGGTGTCGAACCACTGGCGCTCGCTCGGCTTGCCGCTGAGCGAGGCGGTCAGATACGTGCCGCCGTGGTAGGCGTGCGCGCGGGTGATGATCCGCTTCTTGGCGGGCTTGCCCAGCAGGTTGTTGCGGAAGTGGACAAAGCGGATGGCGGTATCAACCGCAGTGGAGCCGCCGGTGGTGAAATAGACCCGGTTGAGGTCGCCCGGCGCCCGTTCGGCAATCGCGTGGGCAAATTCGGCGCTTACCGACGTGGCCTCGCTGAAGGGCGAGCAATAGGCCATCTTGCGGGCTTGTGCCGCCATCGCATCAGCAATCTCGGCGTTACCGTAGCCCAGCTGCATGCACCACATGCCGCCGGGGCCGTCGATCACCTTGTTGCCGTGCTCGTCGTAAACATAGATGCCTTCGGCATACTCGCTGAACGTCCTGTCGGCTTTTCCGGCGCCCTGAACTTCCAGCCCTTCCCACGGATGGAAGTAATTCTCCTTGTCCCAGGTTTTGAAGTTTTCGAAGTCGTTTCCAAGTTTGGTCATCTCGGCCCTCTGTCCGGAGTTGCTGTTTTCATGAATGTACGTTCATACATTAGACGTAAGTGAATGATCGTTCATTGTCGATGGAAATCTGTTGCAATCGCGGGCAAGGTGCTGGAAAGGCAGCGGGCCAGTCGGGAGAATGAGGGGGCGGGCAAATGACAAGTGCCGAAGATACAAGGAAAAAGCGGAAGGTGGACAAGGACCTGCACCGGGAGGTCCTGCTGGACGCCACTGCCAGCGTGATCCTGCGGCACGGCGTGAGCGGCGCAACAATCAGCCGTATCCAGGAGGAATCCGGCCTGTCGCGCGGCATGATCAACCTGCATTTCCAGTCGAAAGACAACTTGATTCGCGAACTCGCGATACACATGACGCGGGAGTACAATGCGGCGTGGCAGAACTTCACCAGCCAAGCACCAGAAGAGGTGAGCACCCCGGAACATGCCGCAGCCCGCCTTCAAGCGCTGTTTGAAACGGATTTTTCGGAAGCAGTTCTGAACAAGCGCAGCGCCCGGCTGACCTTTGCTTTCCGCGCGGAACCTGAATTGCAGGCGCTTGGAACCGGCTATACCGAAACCCGCGGAACCGACCTGCATGACCATGTGCGCAACTGCTGCCATGTGCTGTGTAAGGCTTGCGGCACCCAGGGTGATCCCGAGAAAGTCGCGATGGCTATCATGTCACTGCTGGAAGGGTTGTGGACCGACTTTCACGCCCACCCCGATGAATTCAGCAGGGGAAATGCGGTGGAAATCTGCCAAACCACCGCCCGCGCCTTCTTCCCGGGATACTTCTGAACAGTAAGCACGGGTGGGCCGCCATCTTTTGCAAAGGGGCAGTAAAAGCGAGATTCCCAGGCGCAATATTGGTGACCAAACGCCTGTCATAATGAAAAAAACCTCTGCAACGGAAACTTCGAAGATGTCCACTTTGCAGAAGTTGCATTTCCGAAAACCCGTGGGTGTTGATGTCTGGCTTGGGTCGGTACTACTTCGGCCAAAGGCGGCATTGCGTGTTTCCTGCCAGTTCATATCTCGCGCTGTATTCAGTAATTTGGGCTCAGACCGGCCCAATACTCTGCGGCGCTTCCCAAAGAACAAACAACCGGACAACGGCCATTCAAACCGCCGGTAAGGTTCAGGTGTCAGCGCGGTGCTGATGTCTGGGCATGGCGGGAGGACTGAACGAGCACCTGTTCGCCAACCTGCTCCACGCCCGGGTGTCAATCGGCACGGAACTTTGACCCCCTGTAGGCATCCAAAATTGACCCCCCCCTGTTTGACGTGCGGCTGGCTGGCCCGATGCGGCGCAGTCTCCACACAGCGAAGCCGTATCTGGGTCTGCATCAATGATTGGGCGCACCCGCTCGTCAAAGGATGCCTGATCTGCCCGCGGCGGCAATCGATGCCCGAAGATACGGAACAGCCCGCGGATCTCGTTCGCCAAGTCGATAAACTTCCGCTGGACTGCCTTGCGGCTGCTGAAGATCTCACCGTCTGCTTTCCTCCTGGCCTTTCTGCCGAATTTCGAAAGTGATCGCGGACGAGACCGCGATCGCTTGCAAAGATGTCAGCCGCGCCTCCGCTCCGCTCTATAACGCGCCTGGCATTTTCCGTTTGATTGGTCCGCCTGCCATCCGGCCGGCAATCTGAACACGGCTTCTGATGCAGCTCGCGCCTCAGCCTCCACGGAGAAATCCGGTTCCTCCCGCGCCAGGCGCGGCCCCCTCCCGATTTCACCGCTCCGGCGCATCCTGTCATTTCGCGGGTGTCAGATCACCGTCCGGCCGCAGTCCGGGCTGCGCCCACCCTGCTTTGCCCTCCGGAAGACACGAGGTCTTTCGAAGTCAAAATCAGGGAAAGCTTCGCCACTGGCGGAACAGGAGGCGCGAACGGGGATGTAGGAGACACGGAAAAAGGAAAGGGTCTGCCGCAAATGGTAAAGCTATGTGTCGCCCGGCAGCCGCCCTCAGCGCTCGGTGATCAGAACCCCGTCCGCGACCGCCTCGCCTGGGTGCAGGATCACCCGCTCGCCCGGCTCCAGCCCCTCCAGAACCTCAGCCACCTGGCCGTTGCGCCGCCCCAGCGTCAGCGGCCGCACCGCGGCGCGCCCGTCCGCCGCCACAAAGGCCGCCCAGCCGCCGCCGTCCCGGAACAGCGCGCTGACCGGGATCCGCAGCACGTCCTCCGCCTCCCACTCGATGATGCGGGCAAAGACCGAAAACCCCTCGCCTAGGCTGGTGCGCTGCGCCTTCGGCGTCACCAGGTCAAAGAACACATCCACCCGCTGCTCCTCGATCCCGAGCGCCGAAACCTTGGTGCGCGCCACCGGCTCGATCCGGTCCAGCACCGCCTCCAGCGGCCCAGGCCCGCCCCAGCGTTCGATGCTGGCGCGGGCGCCCGGCGCCAGCCGCACCGCGTCCGAGGACAAGAGATCGGCCACCAGCTCCAGATCCTGCGGATCGCCGATGGTGACCAGCAGATCGCCGGGCAGCACCGGGCGTTCGCTGATGGTGACCACAGACAGCACCACCCCGTCCGCCGGCGCGGTGATGCGGATGCAGCAGCTGTCCGGCACTTCCGCCCCCGCTTCGGGCAGGATCAGCGCCGCCTGCGCCCGCGCCAGGGTGCTTTGCGACATGTCCACCCTTGCGCTCGCCGCCTCCTCCCCGGCGGCGGCCACCGCCAGCCGCTGGGTGGCGTCCTCCAGCCGCGTCAGCGAGGCGACATTGCGCTCCGCCAGCGCCTTCACCCGCTCAAACTGGCTTTGCGCCAGAATGCGGTCCTCGATGGCCTTCTGCAGATCGGCGCGCGCCACATGCAGCGCCGCCTGCGCCTCCTGCAGCGTTGCCTGCGCCTGCGCCCGGGTGCGCGCATCCAGCAGATGCGGCCGGGCAGGCTCGACAATGGCGACCAGGGTTTCGCCCGCTGTCACCCGGTCCCCCGCCCGCACCGGCGAGCGGCGCGCGGTGCCCGCAATCGGCGCCGCCACCTCGAACAGGTCGCGGACCCGGGTTTCGCCATCGGCGTCAATGGTGATCTCCATCCGGCCGCGCGTCACCTCATGCAGGTCCACCGCGGCCGGCTCCTCCCGCAGCGCCACATAGAGCAGCGCCGCCAGCACACCGCCGCCGGTCACGTACAAAAGCAGGCTGCGCAGGTTCGCAATCATCTCTCACTCCCTGGTTTTCATCACCGCCACAAGGTCCATCCGGTCCAGCCGCCGCCGCACGATCAGCACCGAGCACAGCGCCGCCGCCAGCACGATCAGGCTGGCGCTGGCAAAGGCCGCAGGCTCCAGTACCAGCGGTATCGTGTAAACGTCGCTGGAAAAGTTCTCCACCGCCAGCCGCGCGATCGCCGCACCGATCAGCCAGCCCGGCGGCTGCGCCAGGAGCGCCAGCAGCATCATCTCCCCCGCCAGGATGAAGGAGACCTCGCGGCGCGAGAACCCCAGGATGCGCAGGCTGGCCAGCTCGCGGGCACGTTCCGACAGCTGGATGCGGGCGCCATTGTAGGCAACGCCGATGGTGATCAGCACCGCAATGGTGATGTAGACCATGTTCATCACAATCACCTGCTGCGCGATGACCTCCCGGAACGACCGGCGCATGTCGGTCATCACAGGCACCCCGGCCACTGCGGGCAGCGCCTTGAGACGGGTGAACAGCGCGTCCTGCCGGCTGGGGTCGATGGCAATGCTGGCAGCCGAATACTGCGGCGCCTGCCGGAACAACGCGTTCAGGCTGGCATGATCCATATAGGCGCCCAGCCCGAAATACTGCTTGACCGTGCCCGTCACCGGCAGCTGCCGGGTCTCGCGCCGGCCGCTGGTGAACTGCACCTCCACCAGCGTTCCGGGCACCGCGCCCAGCTGCTCCGCCAGCCGCTCGCTCAGCAGGATGCCGCCGGGGCCCGCGTTTGCCACACTGCCGTCGCTGGCCACCACCCGGCTTAGATCCGGGTCCGGCACCCGCGCCTCGATCGTCACCCGCTTCATCCGCGGCCCGTGCCGCAGGATGGCCGCCGCATACTGCTGCCCCTCCGCCTGCAGAACACCGGGCAGGGCGCGGATCTCCTCCAGCACGCTTTCCGGCTGATCCTCGGTGAACATCACCACCGCATCCTGCCGGTTGCTCTGGTAAAACGCCGTGTCCATGATCTCGTCCAGCGCATCCGCAAAGAAGGACGAGGCCACCACAGATGCCACCGCCAGCGCCAGCCCCAGCCCGGTCATCGCGCTGCGCAAGGGCCAGCGCAGCAGGCTGCGCAGGATCATGACGGCAGGCTGTGACAGCCGCAGCTGCCGCATCAGCCGGTCCGCCGCCGAATGCTTGAACCGCGGCGGCGCGGGCGGCTGCATCGCCACCGCCGGCGCCAGCCGCGCCGCCCGCAGCGCCGCGCGCGCCGCCCCTGCGGTGGTGGTCAGCAGCGCCGCCAGCGCCGACAGCGCATAGGCCCAGGGCGACACCCGGTAGATCAGGAACGGAAAGTCAAAGTAGAAGGCATACTGGCGGGCCAGCAGCTGCGCCAGCCAGGTGCCCGCGGCCCAGCCGATCGCAATCCCCGCCAGCGCCACCAGCGCCGCCAGCATCAGATAGTGCAGGCAGACCTCCGCATCGGAATAGCCCACCGCCTTCAGCAGGCCGATCTCGCTGCGCTCCAGCGCCACGATCCGGCCCATCACCATGCTGACCAGAAATGCCGAGATGCCAAAAAAGATCGGCGGCAGCACCATCGCGGTGCCCTTCATCTGGCTGATCTCCGCATCGACAATCGCGTGCGAGCCGTGCTGCGCCCGCCCCACGGCGCCCTGTCCGCCATAGGGCTCCAGCAGCTGATCCAGCCGCGCGATCACCTCCTCTTCCTGCACCCCGCGCGCGGTCTTCAGCGTCAGGTCATTGAAGGCGCCCGCCATGTCATAGGCGGCCTCCGCCTCCTCCCGCCGCATCCAGATGATGCCAAAGGACAGGTTATCGGGCATCAGCGCGCCCGGGCCCAGCGTATAGATGAACTCCGGCGACAGCGCGGTGCCGGTCACCGTCAGCCGCCGCTGCTGGCCGTTCAGATTGGCCCGGAAATGATCCCCCGGCTGCAGCCCGTTAGCCAGCGCGAAGGGCGCGTTCACTGCAACCTCCCCCGGCAGCTGCGGCCAGTGGCCGCTGCGCAGCACCGGCAGGTTCAGCTGCGGCGGGCCGCTCTCCGGCAGCGACAGGATGCGCCCCACCGCGCCCTTGGCCCGTCCCGGCATGTCGAGGTTGGCATAGCCGCTGACCCGCGCCTCCAGCGCCAGAACCCCCTCCACCGCGGCAATCTCCGGCAGCAGGCTGACCGGCGCGCGGCGCGCCATGGCAAAGACATCGGCAAAGCGGTTGCGCCCGTAATAGGCCTCCTGCGTGCCCTGCAGCGCCTGATACATGCCCACCGCCGTCAGCAGGATCGCCACCCCGCAGGCCAGCACCATGGCAATCGCCAGCGCCTGCACCCAGAGCCGTTTGAAATCCCGCAGCAGCTTCCGGTCCAGTGCCTGCATGGCTCACCAGCTGATGTCGGCGGGCGCCAGCCGCGTGGTGTTTTCCTGGATGCGGCTGATCCGCCCGTCCTGGAAGTAGATCACCCGGTGGGCGATCTTCTGGATGTCGGCGTTGTGGGTGATCACCACCGTTGCGGTGCCGAAATCGCGGTTGATCTGGTGCAGCGCCTCCAGCACCTGAATGCCGGTCTTGCTGTCCAGCGCGCCGGTCGGCTCGTCGCACAGCAGCACCCCGGGGCGCTTGGCAATGGCGCGGGCAATCGCCACCCGCTGCTGCTCGCCGCCCGACATCTCCGCCGGGAAGTGGTCCATCCGGTGGCCCAGCCCCACCAGCTCCAGCGCCTCGGCGGCAGGCATCGGATCGCGCGCCACATCCGTGACCAGCTGCACGTTCTCGCGCGCGGTCAGGCTGGGCACCAGATTGTAGAACTGAAAGATGAAGCCGACATGGTCGCGCCGGTAGCGGGTCAGCTCCCGGTCCCGCATCGCCGTCAGCTCCAGATCGCGGAACCAGACCCGCCCGTCCGTCACATGATCCAGCCCGCCCAGGATATTCAGCAGCGTCGACTTGCCGCTGCCGGAGGGGCCAAGCAGCACCGCCAGCTCGCCGCCGGGCAGCTCCAGATCGACACCCGCCAGCGCATGCACCTTGGCGCCGCCGGTGTCATAGACCTTGGTCACACCCTTCATGGTAAAGACGGGATCCGCCACAGCCGCCCTCCTTTCGCGGCGATACTGCCACAGGCGGCTGCGGCGCGGAAATGATCTGCCTCAACCTTTCCGGCAGGCGCCGCCGGGCCGCGCCTGCGCCGGGCGGCTTGCGCAATTCATTTCGACTCGCTATCTATTGCGGATGGACCAGACCGCCCGCATCCCCGAGCTGATCAGCCGCCTCGCCCGCCTCGACGCCGGCGAAAGCTGGGCGGCAGAGCTGAACCCGGCGCAGCGGGCCGCGCTGGACTATCTCTCCCGCGCCAACCGGTTTTCCCGCAGCCCCTCGCACGTGGCCGCCTATCTTGGCAGCACCCGCGGCACCGTCTCGCAAACGCTCAAGGCACTGGCGCAGAAGGGCTATGTGGAGGAGGAGCGCTCCGACACCGACAAGCGGGTGATCCGCTTTGCCCTGACCGCACAGGGCGAGCAGGCCACCGCCCTGCCCCGTGCCCTGGCAGACGCCGCGGCGGCCCTGCCCCCGGCGGACCGGACCGCGCTGCAGGCGGCACTGGAACAGATCCTGGGCCGCATGATTGCACAGAACGGAGGCCAGCCCTTCGGCCTTTGCCGCGCCTGCAAGCATTTCGCGCCGGACGGCCCGGGCGGCTTCTGCCGCCTGCTGGCGGAGCCGCTGTCGCCCGAAGACACCCGCAAGATCTGCCACGAACAGGTGCCCGCATGACCCCAACGCCCCCCGCGTCCCGCATCGCCGGGCTGTTCCTCGGCTCGGTCGCCGAGCGCTGGCCCGGCCGCCCGCCCTCCGCCATCGCCAAGACCCGCGCGGACGGTCTGCAGCAGATCACCGAACTGGGCTTCACCGGCGACGCCCAGGCCGATCCGCAAAACCACGGCGGCCCGGACAAGGCGATCCACCAGTATCCCTCGGACCACTATCCGCAGTGGATCGCCGAGGGCCAGATTCCGGAGGGCACCGTCCCCGCCGCCTTTGGCGAAAACATCGCGGCGCTGGGGATGACAGAGACTAATCTCTGCATCGGCGACATCCTGCGGCTGGGCACGGCGGTGGTGCAGATCAGCCAGGGCCGCCAGCCCTGCTGGAAGGTCAGCCAGCACACCGGCAACCCCAAGATGGCCTATCTGTTCCAGAAAACCGGCCGCACCGGCTGGTACTATCGCGTTCTTGAAACGGGCCAGGCCGAAGCCGGCAGCGCCATCACCCTGATCGAACGCCTGCACCCGGACTGGAGCGTCGGACGCGTCACCCGCCTCCGCCTCAGCCGCAAGGCCACACCGCAGGAAGCTGCGGCGCTGGCGCAGCTGCCCGAACTGGCCGAGGGCTGGCGCCAGGCCTTTGCCCGCATGGCAGAGGGCGACACGGCAGAGGACACCAGCGCCCGGCTGCTCGGCAGCTGATCCGCGCCCCGGCGCAAGCCGGGACGCAGCCCTGTTGCGGCAGGGTCAGCCCAGCACGGCCCCGACCGCCCGCACGGTGGCCGCAACCACCTGATCGGCCTCGGCCCGCGTCAGGCAGAACGGCGGCGCAAAGCCCAGGATATCGCCCTGCGGCATGGCCCGCGCGATCACCTTGTCCTGCTCCAGCAGCTTGGCCGAGATCTGCGGCCCGATCTTGTCGGCGGCATCAAAGAACGTGCGGCTCTCCTTATCCTTCACGAACTCCACCGCGCACAGCATCCCCTCGCCGCGCACGTCGCCCACATGGGCATGGCCCGCCAGCGCCTCTGCCATGGTGGCATTCAAATAGGCCCCCACCTCACCGGCATTGCTGACAAGGTTCAGCTCATCGATCAGCTTGAGGTTCGCAACCCCCGCCGCCGCCCCGATCGGGTGCGCCGAATAGGTCCAGCCGTGGCCGATAGGGCCGTTCTCGTCGGTGCCCTGCTCCAGCACCTTCCACACCTTGTCCGAGACGATAGAGCCACTGAGCGGCGCATAGGCCGAGGTGAGGCCCTTGGCGATGGTGATGATATCCGCCTCGATCCCGTAATGGTCCGAGCCGAACATGGAGCCGAGACGCCCGAAGCCGGTGACAACCTCATCGGCTACCAGCAGAATGTCATGCTTCCTCAGCACGGCCTGAATGGCCTCCCAGTACCCCGCAGGCGGCGGCACGATGCCGCCGGTGCCCAGCACCGGCTCGCCAATGAAGGCCGCGATGGTGTCCGCGCCCTCGCGCTCGATCAGCGCTTCCAGCTCGGCGGCGCAATGGGCCACGAACTGTTCCTCGCTCTGGTCCAGATCCGCACGGCGGTAATAGTAAGGCGCCTCGGTGTGAATGACCTGGTCCACCGGCAGATCGAACTTCTTGTGGAACAGCTCCAGCCCGGTCAGCGAGCCGGTAACCAGCCCGGACCCGTGGTAGCCGCGCCAGCGCGAGATGATCTTCTTCTTTTCAGGACGCCCCAGGATGTTGTTGTAATACCAGATCAGCTTCACGTTGGTCTCATTCGCGTCCGAGCCGCCGAGGCCGAAATAGACCTTGGACATATTCGCTGGCGCCCGGTCCAGGATCATCTTGGCCAGCGTGATCGAGGCTTCGGTGCCATGCCCGACATAGGAATGGTAATAGGCCAGCTCCCGCGCCTGATCTGCGATGGCCTCGGCAATCTCCTGGCGGCCATAGCCCGCGTTCACGCAGTAAAGCCCGGCAAAGGCATCCAGCAGCTTGTTGCCGTCGCGGTCCTCGATGAACACGCCGGAGGCGGTCCTGATGACCCGGTTCGGGCTTTCGCCGCGGACGTGCTGGGCCAGATGGGTGGAGGGGTGAAAGAAGTTCTCGCGGTCCCACTGGTCAAGCTGGTCGTTCTTCAGCATCGGATTTTCCTTCCATTTGCGTTCTGCGGCCAAGAATTTTCAAAAATTCTTGGCAAAAATCTTCGAAGATTTTTGTCTGTCACGCCCAGTCGCGGCAGACATATTTGACCTCGGTGAACTCCTCCATGCCCAGCCGCGCGCCTTCGCGGCCCAGGCCGGACTGTTTGGTGCCGCCGAACGGGATCGGCGCGCCGGTCACCTTGGTGCGGTTCACCGCCACCATGCCGTATTGCAGCGCCCGGCTCAGCCGGTAGATGCGCCGCGGATCGTGGCTGTGGACATAGGCCACCAGCCCGTATTCGCTGTCATTGGCGCGCGCCACCACCTCCTCCTCGGTGTCAAAGGGGGTGATAGGGGCAACCGGGCCAAAGGTCTCCTCCGACATGATCAGCGCCTCCGCCGGCACATCGGTCAGCACCGTCGGTTCATAGAAAAGCGGCCCCAGCGGATGCCGCCTGCCGCCGCAGGCCAGCGTTGCGCCCTTGGCCAGCGCGTCCGCCACATGCGCCTCCTGCTTCTGCACCGCCTTTTCATTCATCAGCGGGCCGAGGTCGCAATCCTCCATCCCCCGGCCGAGGGTCAGCGCCTGCGCGGCCTTGGTGAACCTGGTGCAGAACTCGGCATATACGGCCCGTTCTACAAAAATCCGGTTGGCGCCCAGGCAATCCTGCCCGGAGGTGGCGAATTTCGCCTTGATGGTTTCGCTGACAGCCTTGTCCAGATCGCAGCCCTTGAAGACGATCACCGGCGCATGGCCGCCCAGCTCCATCACCAGCCGCTTCACGGTGCCGGCGGACTGGCGGTACAACAGCCTGCCCACTTCGGTGGAGCCGGTGAAGGACAGCGCCCGCACCCGCGAGTCAGCGGTCCAGGGCTCCACCACGGTGGCGGCCTTGCCCGTCACCACGTTGAACACCCCCGGCGGAAAGCCCGCGCGCTCTGCCAGCTCCGCCAGCGCCAGCGCGCTGAACGGCGTCTCGCCCGACGGATGCGCCACCACGGTGCAGCCCGCGGCCAGCGCGGCGGCAGCCTTGCGGGTCAGCATCGCCGAGGGGAAGTTCCACGGCGTGATCAGCGCCGCCACCCCCACCGGCTCGCGCCACAGCTCGACCTCGGCGTCCGGCAGATGGCTGGTCACGCCTTCGATATTCGGGCGCTTGGCCTCCTCGGCATAGAACTCCACAAAGGCCGCGCCGTAGTCGATCTCGCCGCGCGCCTCCGACAGCGGCTTGCCCTGCTCCAGCACCATGATGCGGGCGAGGTCTTCCTTGTGTTCCAGCTGCAGCTCATACCAGCGCCGCAGAATGGCCGCGCGCTGTTGCGGCAGCAGCCCTGCCCAACCCGCAAACGCCGCCTGCGCCGCATCCACCGCGGCAGAGGAATCCTCTGCCGTCAGGCTCGCCACATGGCCCAGTTCGGTGCAATCGGCCGGGTCGCTGACCGGAAAGGTCTCGCCATTGCCCGCAGCGCGCCACTTGCCGCCGATGTAGGAAAAAGAGCGCACCAGAGCCTTGTCGGCAATGTCCGCACGGGCAGAGAGAGCGGTCTCTGTCATGATTGTCCTCCTCACGTCTTGCAGAGGAGTGTGCCTGTCCGCAGCAGAGGAAGTGACTGAAGTTCAGGCGCGCCGCAGAAGAAACCGCTGCCAGACAGGTGCTTTGGCGCGGGGTTCACCCCTGCCCCAGCAGAACATCCAGCGGCGGCGCGCCCGCGCCCTTCACCGGCTTCGTCACCACATAGGTGAAATAGCGGCTGAGGCCGATGCGGGCGTCCAGCATCTCGTCGATCAGCCGCTGATAGGCGTCGATGTCGCGGGTGACGATCTGCAAGAGGTAGTCGAACCCGCCCCCCAGCGCCCAGCAGGCGGTGACCTCGTCATAGCGCTGCATCGCCGCCTCAAACGCGCGGAAACTGGCGGCGGTGTGGTCGGCGATTTCCGCCGCGACAAACACCGTCACATGCGGCGCCAGCTTGCGCAGGTTGATGCGGGCGCCGTAGCCCTCGATCAGCCCCGCCTGCTCCAGCTTCTTTAGCCGGTCCCAGCAGGGCGTCGGCGACAGGCCGATCCGGTCGGCCAGCGCGGCCTTGGTGATGCGCCCCTCGGTCGAGAGCACGCGCAGAATGTCGAGGTCGCGCTGATCCAGTTGCATGCCGTCCGCCCTATCAGCCGCCGCAGACGCCGACAACCGCAACGCAGTCGCCGGACTTGATCAGGCCGGGGAAGTGGCGGCTGATCACCAGCCCGGCGCGCCGGGCGCGGTAGTCCACCGGCGGCTGCCCGGTGCGGTCCAGCGGCCAGACCCGGGCGATCAGATCGCCCTGCGCCACCGGCGCGCCCAAATCGGTCATGATCTCAAACAGCCCGTCGCCCTCGCTGAACAGGAAACAGTCGTCGTCCGGCATCGAGAGGCGGATGGTGTCGTCCATCTGCATCTGCCCTTGCAGGATGCCCGCATGGATCAGCACATTGCGCAGCCCCTTCTTGGCAATCGCATTGCCGCGCGCGGTGGACGATCCGCCGCCGCCCAGTTCCGTGGTGACCAGCACCTTGCCCATCTGCTCCACCGCGGTGTCATACATGCCGGCACTGTCGATCTCCAAAAGCTCCACCGAATAGGGCGCGTTGAACGCCTTCATCGCGGCAAAGCACGCCTCCTGCGTGGCCTTGTCCTCCAGGATATGCGCGGCGGCAAAGGGCACGAAGTCCAGCGTCTTGCCGCCGGAGTGGAAATCCACCGCCAGATCCGCCATCGGCAGCAGCGTGCGCTGGAAGTAGTCGGCAATCTTCTCGGTCACGGTGCCGTCCGGGCGGCCCGGGAACGCGCGGTTCAGGTTGCCCCTGTCGATGGGCGAGGTGCGGGTGCCCGCGCGGAACGCCGGATAGTTGAAGGCCGGCACGATGATCAGCCGGCCCGTCACATCCTCGGCCCGGGTGGTGGCGGCCAGTTCCTGCAGCGCAATCGGGCCTTCGTATTCATCGCCGTGGTTGGCCCCAGTCAGCAGCGCGGTCGGCCCGTCGCCGTTCTTGATCACCGTCAGCGGGATCATCACCGAACCCCAGGCCGAGTCATCGCGGCTGTAGGGCAGCTTCAGATAGCCGTGGTGGACCCCGTCCCGGTCCAGCGGGATGGTGGGGGAAATCGGATTTGGCTTCATGGATCAGTCCTTCACGAACATCTTGCGCGGCACATCGGACAGGCACTCCGGCCCGTTTGCCCCGATGCGGATGCTTTCGGTGATCTCGAACCCCCAGTCCTCCATCCAGAGACCGGTCATGAAGTGGAAGGTCATGTTTTCTTCCAGAATGGTGGTGTCGCCGGGGCGCAGCGACATGGTGCGCTCGCCCCAGTCCGGCGGATAGCTGACCCCGATGGGATAGCCGGTGCGGTTGTCCTTCTCGATGCCGTAGGTCTTCAGCACCTTGAAAAACGCCTTGGCGATGTCCTCGCAGGTGTTGCCGGCCTTGGCCACCTCCAGCCCGGCCTCCATCCCCTCCAGCACCGCCTTTTCCGCGTCCAGGAAGGTCTGCGTCGGCTTGCCCAGGAACACGGTGCGCGACAGCGGGCAGTGATAGCGGTGCACCACGCCCGCGATCTCGAAAAACGTGCCCTCGCCGGATTTCATCGGCAGGTCGTCCCAGGTCAGATGCGGCGCGGCAGCATCAGAACCGGACGGCAACAGCGGCACAATCGCCGGGTAGTCGCCGCCAAAACCCAGCTCCGCGTCATAGCGCAGGCCCGCGTCATAGATCTCCGCCACCAGATCGCATTTGCGCATGCCCGGCTCGACACGCTCGAAAATCCGCTGGTGCATCCGCCCGACGATCTGCCCGGCCTGCCGCATATAGGCCAGCTCGGCCTCGGACTTCACCGCCCGCTGCCAGTTGACCAGCGCGTTGGCATCCGCAAACCGCGCATCCGGCAGGTGCTTCTGCAGCGAGGCATAGGCGGCGGCGGTGAAATAGTAATTGTCCATCTCGACGCCAATCACGCCGCCGTTCAGCCCGCGGTCCTTCAGCTGCGCCGACAGGCAGTCCATCGGATGGCGCTCGGTCGACTGCACGTAATGGTCCGGATAGCCAATGATATTGGCCGGATCCATCCAACAGGTGCGCAAGGCGCCGTTGGCGTCCTGGCCGCGCCCGTACCAGACCGGCTCGCCGTCCATTCCGACAACAACGCATTGATGCACATAGAAGGACCAGCCGTCATAGCCGGTCAGCCAGTTCATGTTCGACGGATCGGTGACGATCAGAAGATCAAGCCCGCGGCGGGACATTTCGGCCCGGGTCTTGTCCAGTCGCGCCTGATATTCAGCGCGGGAGAAATACAGCTTGGGGTCTGCCATATGCGTGGTTCCTGGTTGGTCAGCTGGTGAAAGTGGCGCCTGCCCCCGCCGCATCAGCGCGGGAGCCTGCAAGGGTTGCGATGGCGGTGTCCTGCACACCGGTGCCGGTCAGGTCGGCAATGATCAGATCACTGGCGGACCGGCGGCCTGCGGCCTTGCCCGCGGTGATCCCGCCCAGTTCGGCAAAGCTCTGGTCCTTGGCGATCAGCCCCGCGGCGATGGCGCTGCGCAGCTCGCCCTTGACGGCGCATTGCGCCTGGCTGTCGGGCACATAAAGATCCGCTTTCGCCAGACAGGCCGGCTCCAGCTCGCACTTGTGCGCCTGGTCCGATCCCATGGCGATCACCAGCTGGCCGGGCTGCAGCCACTCTGCCTTGATGACAGGCGCGGGTGCCGGCGTGGTGGTGACGACAATATCCGCCGAGGAAACCGCCGCCGCGGCGTCAGTGGCAGCGGTGACGTCAATCCCCAGCTCGCTGCGCAGGCTGGCCGCTGCGGCCTCTGCCTTGGCGGTGTCCCGCGCCCAGATCACGGCACTGTCAACGCCGCGCACCAGCGTCATCGCCTTCAGCTGCATCCGCGCCTGCACGCCTGCGCCGATGATGCAGACGCGCCTGGCATCCTCCCGCGCCAGATGGCGCGCCGCGACCGCCCCGGCGGCGGCGGTGCGCACATCGGTCAGGTATCCATTGTCCAGCAGCAGCGCCTCCAAAAGGCCGGTCCGGCTGGAAAACACCACCATCAGCCCGGTGGTGCTGGGCAGCCCAAGCTTGGGATTATCGAAAAACCCCGGGCTCATCTTCATGGCAAAGCTCTCGACCCCCGGCACGTAGGCCGTTTTCACGCAGACCTCGCCGTTGTGATCCGGGACCAGCAGCGTCATGATCGGCGGCATCTCCACCCCGCCGCCCGCCAGCGTGGTAAAGCCCTGCTCCACACAGTCCACCGCATCGCCGTCCAGCGGAACCAGGCCGCGCAGCTCCGCCTCGGTCAGAATCCTGATGTCAGGCATTGGCACCTCCCCCGGCCTCTGCCGCCGCATCTACATCTTCACCATCAATGATCCGCTTGTGCAGATCCATGCCGATGTTCTGGCCGCTCACCAGCACCGCGCAGCGCCCCGGATGCTCAACCCTGCCCGCCAGCAGCGCCGCAATGCCGACACTGCCGGAGCCCTCGATCACCAGCCGCTCCACGAAATAGGCGTGCCGGATCGCGGCCGCGATTTCCGCCTCGGAGACCAGCACCACATCCTCCACCAGCGCCTGTGTCATCGCAAAGGTATAGGCATTGTCCAGCCCGATGCCGCCGCCCAGGGAATCCGCCAGCGTCGGCAGCTCCTCGACCTGCACCGGCTTGCCCGCCTGCAGGCTGGCGTGCATCGCCGCGCCGCGCGCCATGCTGACGCCGATCACCCGGATCGCCGGGTTCACCGCCTTCATCACCATCGCCACCCCGGAGATCAGCCCGCCGCCCGACAGCGGCACCAGCACGGTCTCCAGATCCGGCGCCTGCTCCAGCATTTCCAGCGCCACGGTGCTTTGGCCCGCGATAATATCGCGGTGGTCGAACGGTGGCAGCATGGTCATGCCCTCGGCCACCAGCCGGTCGACCTCCACCTGCGCGTCATCCTGCGAACGGCCCGTGATCCGCACCTCGGCGCCGTGAGACTTGATGCCCTCGACCTTGTTCTGCGGCACCAGTTCCGACATGCAGATGATGCAGCGCACCCCGGCCTGCGCCGCCGCATAGGCCAGCCCGCGCCCGTGATTGCCGGTGGAGACGCCAACGACCCCCGCCGCGCGCTGCTCCTCGCTCAGCGATAACACCGCATTGGTGGCGCCGCGCAGCTTGAAACTGCCGGTGATCTGGCTGCTTTCCAGCTTCAGCGAAACCGCACCGCCGCACCGCGCGCTGAGCGCAGGAGAAGGCACCATCGCCGTCTGCCGGACCCGCCCGGCGATCCGCGCCCGGGCCTGAAAGCTGTCCTGAAGGGTGATTTTCTCAGTCATTGCACCTGTCTTGCCTGATTAGAGTTCGAACAGCCGGCCATAGCCCGGCACCGCATCCGTGATCCCCGCCAGCCGCAGGCAGCGCCAGACCATCGCCTGGTTCGAGCTGACAACCGGTTTGCCCAGCCGGTCCTCGATCCGCTGCACACAACCAGCAGCCCGCAGCGCGGTGCAGGACAAAAACAGCGCCTCCGCGCCCGCATCGCAGGCGGCAATCCCGGCCTCGATGATGCTGTCCTCGGAGATCCGCGCCATCTGGCGGTCGTCGGTCAGCCCGAAACAGGCGGCACTGACCACCTCCGGCCCGTGCGCCGCAAAATACTGCGCCATCTCATCGGTGACTTCGGGGCTGTAGGGGGTCAGCAGAGACACCCGCCTGGCCTCCAGTGCCTGAAACGCATCAAACGCGGCAGAGCTGGGGGTGACGCAGGGCGTGTCCGGCTTGGCCGCGTTCAGATACCCGGCGACCGCCTCATTGCCCAGAACGATCGAGGCCGCGGTGCAGCCATAGGCCACCACATCCACCGCTTCCCCCGGCAGGATCTGCGCCGCCGCCGCGCTCAGCCGCGGGCCGGTCTGCAGCAGCGTTTCCCGGGTGGTCGGATTCTCGAATTCGATCCGGTTCACATAGACGCCAACCCGGTCCGGGTCGCAGATCCGGGCAAAGTCGCGCTCCGACGTGTGGTCGGTCGCCAGCGTCACCAGCGCGATCCTTTTGGGCACCGGGCGGGCGTCCAGCCGGGCCGCAACGCGTGAGGGCGTGGCATGGATATCAAGAGCCATTTTCGCTTTCCTAAACAACAAGAACCGGGGTTTCCGCCAGGCTCGTCACCTTGTGGGAGACACTGCCCAGCAGGACGCCCTCCAAGGAGCCAAGGCCGCGGCTGCCGATCACGATGAGGTCATGCCCGTGCTCCCCGGCAAAGCTTGTGATGGTGCGCGCCACCGGCCCGGCTTTGACAAAGGCGCGCGGGGCGTCGATGCCGCCCGCCCGCGCCAGCGCCTTGCCGCGCTCGGCCACCTCCTTGGCGTGGCTGCGCATGATCTCGTCCAAATCCTCCGGCTGATCCGGGCGCACCATATGCATCGAGGCCTCCAGCAGCGAATGGTGGCGGTAGACCGTCAGCAGCGTCAGCGCGGCGCCGCACAGCTGCGCCAGCTCCGCCGCCTTGGCCAGCGCCGCCTCAGCGCCTTGCGAGCCGTCAAACGGCACCAGAACGGATGTGAACATCGCCGCGCCCCCTACTTGGCAAACGCCAGGTCGCGCAGGAACAGCGCAATCTGCGGGAAGAAGATCAGCGCCACCGACACCCCCAGCAGCATCAGGATGAACGGCGGCGTGCCGCGCACCACCTCGGCATAGGGGCGCTTGAACACGGCAATCGCGGTGAAGATATCGCAGCCGAACGGCGGCGTGGCCGATCCGATGGCAACCTGCAGCGTGATGATGGTGCCGACCAGCACCGGATCCAGCCCCACCGATTTCACCACCGGCGCAAACACCGGCACCAGCACCAGGATCACCACGATGGGATCGACGAACATGCAGCCGATGAAGAACGCGATGGAGATCACGAACAGCACCCCGATGGCCCCCATCTCGGCAATGCCGATGGCGCCCAGGATCTGCTGCGGCACCTGCGCGAAGGAGATCACCCAGGAAAACGCCGCCCCTGCCCCCACCAGAATGAACACGATAGCAGTGACCAGGCCGGTGGACTTGGCGGTGTCATAGACATCCGCCAGCGCAATCGAGCGGAACACCAGCACTTCCAGGATCAGCGCATAAAGCACACAGGCCGCCGCCGCCTCGGTCGGGCTGAACACGCCGCCGTAGATGCCGCCGATGATGATCACCGGAAACCCCATCGGCCACAGCGCCTGCCGCATCGTCTGAAACCGCTCGCCCCAGGTGGCCTTGGGCTCTGCCGGCACGTTGTTGCGCACCGCATAGATATAGGCATAGGCGGAAAACAGCAGCAGGATCAGCAGTCCGGGCCCGATGCCCGCAATGAACAGCTCGGCAATCGAGGTGCTGGAGACCACCCCGTAGATGATCATCCCGATCGACGGCGGGATCAGGAAGGCGATGTCGCTGGCATTGACGATTAGGGCCAGCACAAAGCTGTCCTTGTACCCCGCCTGCAGCATCCGCGGGCGCAGCGGCGAGCCGATCGCCACCACCGTCGCCTGGGTCGAGCCGGAGACCGCACCGAACATGGTGCAGGCGGCTGCGGTGGAAATCGCCAGCCCGCCGCGAATGTGCCCGACATAGGCCATCACCACATTGATCAGCCGCCCGGCCGACTGGCCGCGGGTCATGATGTCGGCGGCAAAGATGAACATCGGCACCGCAATCAGCGACGCGGGCCGGATCCCCGCCAGCATCTGCTGCACCATGGTCTCGGTCCGGGCCAGATCGCCGAACAGCATCAGAAAGCCGATGAACGCGCCGGCAATCAGCGGGATCATCATCGGAAAGCCCAGCAGCAGCAGGACAATCATGGTCAGGAAAATGGTTGCAGCCATGGGTCCGTCCTCAGATCTCGATTTCTTCCGTGTCCTCGTACCCCTCCTGCACATGGGTCGAGAGGTAGATGCCGGGCGACGTCAGGTTGCGCACCGCGGTCAGCAGGTACTGGGCACCGGTCATGAAGAACCCCGCAGGCACCCAGACCAGGATCACCCAGACCGGGATCTGCAAGGCCGGCAGCACCCGCCCGCGCGACGCCTGCGAGCCGATGTATTTCACCGCGTAAAAGCACAGCAGGAACATGAAGCCCGCGGTGATCACCGAAATCACTACCACCATCACCTTGCGCAGATGCGGCGGCAGCAGGTCATAGACCGCCGACATCCGGATGTGGCGGGCATTGCGCGCCGCATAGCTGATGCCGGCAAAGGTGATCAGGATGATCAGGATCCGGTTCAGCTCCTCGGAGAAGAAAATGGAATTGCCCAGCACGAACCGCCCCACCACATTGGCCACGGTATTGGCGGCCATCAGCAGCACGCCGGCGGCCAGCAGGAACGACTCGGTGCGGCTGATGGCGCTGTCGATCACACCCAGGAAACCGGGCAGCGCGGAGTCATGTGTCTGGTGCATTCCGTCCTCCCAAGGACTGCGCCGGGCTGAGCGGGCGGCCCCCGCTCAGCAGCACGCGCCATGCAGGCGTCAGTTGGCGGTGGCCGCCAGATCCGCCTTCATCTGCTCCAGGATCGCGGCACCGCTGTCGCCGGTCATCTCGATGAACTTGGCCTCAACCTCAGCCGCCGCCTCCTTGAAGCAGCTGCGCTGCTCGTCGGTCAGCACCGTCACCTGCATCTCCGGCTTGGCCTCCATAATCTTGGCCAGCTCGGTCTCTGCCGCCTCCTGCTGGTACACCACCGTATGGTCATAGGCGGCCTGCGCCGCGTTCTGCACCAGCTGCTGATCCTCGGGGCTCAGGCCGTCATAGAAATCCTTGTTGGCCATCACCGCGGTGGTGAAGTTGTTGTGGCCGGCATAGGTGATGTAATCGGTGACCTCATAGATCTTGGTCGAGTAGAGGAAGAACGTCGGGTTCTCCTGCCCCTGGATCACATTAGTCTGCAAACCGCCGTACACCTCGCCCCACGGCAGCGGCGTCGGGGTGGCGCCAAAGGCCTTGTAGCTTTCGACCAGCAGCGGGTTGGTCATCACCCGGAACTTCACCTCGTCCAGGTCGGCGCAGGTGGTCACCGGCGTCTTGGTGGTCATCGCCACTTCGCCCTCGGGGAACATGTTCAAAAGCTCCAGCCCCTGATCGGCATAAAGCGGCTTGAACATATCGTTGATCGCCTTGCTCTCCTTGTAGAAGCGCGCCAGGTGATCCTGATCGGTCGGCAGCAGATACGGCACAAAGAACACCTGCGCCTCGGGGATCAAGGAGCCGGTGAAGCCCGGCGACTGGTCGACGAACTGCAGGATGCCGTCCTGGGTCTGCTCCATGATATCGGCGGATTCGCCCAGCGTGCCATAGGGGAACAGCTGGATCTCGTGGTCCGAATTCGCCTCGATCTCTTCCTTGAACTTCTGCGCATAGACGCCCTGCACATCGGTCATCGCCTCCTCAAAGGCGTACCGCCAGGTGTCCGCCTGCGCCGCGCTGCCCGCCAGGGCAATCCCCGCCGCTGCCAGGGCCGCGAAGCTGAATGTGACTGTCTGAGCCATGATTTCCTCCCAAGTCTCACCGGTGCCTGCGCACCGCTGCGACAGACTTGAGAGGAATTGTACTGCATGTCAATTTTTTTATTGTTACAGGACAATCAGTATGTGAAGGGCGCAACCCCCTCCGGCGGACGCCCCAGCATCCCGCCGATCAGCTCCAGCGCCTGCCGGAACCGGTCCTGATCCTGCACGCTGCCCAGCGACACCCGCACCGCGTTCTGCGTCGGGGTCTTCGGGGTCAGGAACGGCGCATCCGGGGCGACCGCTACCTTCAGCTCCTGCGCGTAGGAGACAAAGCTGGCGGTGGTCCAGCCCTCGGTCAGCGGCAGCCACAGGTGCAGCGCCGACGGATGCCCCTGCCAGCGCCAGCCCTGCAGCACGTCCTGGGCAATGGCGTAACGCTCCGCCAGCGCCCGGCGCTGCCACTGGGCCAGCTCCAGCGCGGTGCCGTCCTGCACCCAGCGGGTGGCCAGCTCGCACATCAAAGGCGTCGCCATCCAGCCGAACACGACAATCCGCCCGGTCAGCGCAGGCAGCAGATGCTCCGGTGCCGCCAGATAGCCCGCGCGCAGCCCCGACACCGTGCATTTGGTAAAGGTCGTCAGGTAAATCGACCGCTCCGGCGCCAGCGCCGAAACCGGCACCGGGCGGTCCTGCGCCACCGGGCCGAAGGCATCGTTTTCGATGATGTGCAGATCATGTTTCCGGGCAATCCCCACCAGCGCCCGGCGGCGATCCTCCGGCATCATCCCGGCGGTGGAATTCGCCAAGGACGGCAACAAAAACAGCACCTTGGGCGCATTCTCCCGGCAATACCGCTCCAGCGCGTCGGGCAGGATGCCGTCGCCGTCCGTCTCCAGCCCGGCCAGGTTCAGCCCCAGGTAGGAACAGCCCGACACCAGCAGGTGATGGGTGATCTTGTCCGACACCACCGTGTCGCCCGGCCGGGTCAGTGCCGACAGCGCCGCCGACATCCCGTGACTGGCGCCGTTGGTCATGATGATCCGCTCCGCAGGCACCTCCAGCCCGCAGACCCTCAGCCACTCCGCCCCCGCGGCGCGGTGCGCGTCATGGCCGACATTGGGGCGGCAGGACAGGTAATAACTCGGGTCCAGCGCCTCCGGCAGTTCCTTCAGCGCCTGCTGAAACCGCTCCGCGTGCTGTTGCGAAAACAGCGGCCTTGAGATCGACAGATCAAAGCCGCCGCCCTTCTCCGAACTCAGCTGGAACGGCTGGTCATTGGACGTATCCGGGTCCAGCACATAGCTGCCGCGCCCCACCTGGCCGTCAATCAGCCGCTGCCGCCGCAGGCTTTCATAGGCCTTGCTGACGGTGTGCACGCTCAGCCCCAGCTCCTCTGCCATCCTGCGGTGGGTCGGCAGCTGCGTGCCCTTGGGCAGCCGCCCGTCCGAAATGGCCTTGGCGATGGCGGCGGCCAGGCTGCTGTGCAGCGGTGTGGCCAGCGAAGCGGGATCGGGATACCAGATTGTCATGGTTCAATTGTATAGCGCCCCGCGCCGCAAACCCCAAGACAATTGCCGCAGAGCGCAGAATCACCAGCCCCGCCCGCTTCCCGCCACCCCTACCCCACAAAAAATATTTCGTAGGGTAAGAAAACCGGCTATACATACCCCACAAATAATTTTCTGTGGGGCAGCCCCGTGATCCACCACCACTCCGCCGCCGGCACCGCCGCCTGGACCGATCTTCTGCGCTCGCTCAAGGACAGCGCCGTCTCCGGCCTGCGCGGCGCGCCCAAGCTCAAGACCATCGGCCACAAGCGCTACTGGTACGACCACTACCGGATCGGCACCGAGACCGTGGACCGTTACATCGGCGAGGACACGGAGGAACTCCGCAGCCGGCTGGAACGCCAGAAACCCATCGCCGAGGCCGAGAAACAGGCCAGCCGCGAGCGTGCCCGCCTGATGCGCACCCTGCGCGCCGAGGGCTATCTGATGGCGGACGCCGGCAGCGGCCAGGTGATCTCCGCGATGGCCCGCGCCGGGGTGTTCCGGCTCGGCGGCACCCTGGTCGGCACCCAGGCCTTCCGCTGCTACGAGGGCGAGCTGGGCGTGCGCATCACCTTCGACCAGGCGGCGATGACCGACGACATCGACATCGCCAGCTTCGAGCGGCTGTCCCTTGTCTTGCAGGACAGCGTCGACGCCCCGCTGGCGGATGTCTTCTCGGAACTGAAGTTCGACCCCCTGCCCTCCACGGAAAAGGGCCAGGTCTGGCGCTGGCGGCAGACCGGCCGCCGCACCCTGGTCGAATTCCTCACCCCCTCCTTCAGCGATCAGGAGGGCCTGCGCGACCTGCCCGCCCTCGGCGTCAGCGCCCAAAGCCTGCATTTCCTCAACTACCTGATTGCCGAACCGCTGCAGGCGCCCCTGCTCTACCGCTCCGGCGTGCTGATCCAGATCCCCCGGCCCGAACGCTTTGCCATTCACAAGCTGATCGTCGCCGACCGCCGCCGCGGCGGCGCCGACGCCTTGAAATCGCGCAAGGACCGGGCTCAGGCCGCCTTCCTGATCGAGGTTCTGCACGCCGAGCGCCCCGATGATCTGGCCGAGGCGTATGAGACCGCGATGGAGCGCGGCCCGGCCTGGCGCGCCCGCATTGCCGCCAGCCTGCAGCAGATGCCCGAAACCCGCACCCTGCTGGAGACGCTGCCGTCCTGAGCCCGCGTCAGCCGGCCTGCAGCTGCCGCACCATCTCGTCCCGCATCCGGAACTTCTGCGGCTTGCCGGTGACGGTCATCGGCAGCTCCGCCACGATCCGCACATGCTGCGGGATCTTGAAATGGGCGATCTGGCCGCGGCAATGGCTGCGCACGGCCTCTTCCTCCAGGCTGGCGCCCGCCGCAGGCACCACCCAAGCGCAGACCTGCTCGCCGAACCTGTCGTCCGGCACCCCGAACACCTGCGCATCCGCGATATCCGGATGGCGGATCAGGAACTCCTCGATCTCGCGCGGATAGATGTTCTCGCCGCCGCGGATGATCATGTCCTTCACCCGCCCGGTGATGCTGCAAAACCCCTGATCGTCAAACGTGCCCAGATCGCCGGTGCGCATCCAGCCGTCCCGGATCGCCTCGCCGGTCGCGGCGGGGTCGTCCCAATAGCCCTGCATTACCGAATAGCCGCGCACCAGCAGCTCGCCCCGCTCCCCCGCGGGCACGGTGCGGCCCTCCCCGTCAACCGCCTTCACCTCCAGATGCGGATGCACCCGGCCCACGGTGGTGCAGCGTTTCTCTGCCGGATCAGAGGTAAAGCTCTGAAAGGACACCGGCGCGGTTTCGGTCATGCCATAGCAGATCGTTACCTCCTGCATATGCATGTCGCGGTTGACCCGCCGCATGATCTCGATCGGGCACGGCGCCCCCGCCATGATCCCGGTGCGCAAGGAGGACACATCGCGCGGGGTCTGGTCCAGCTCCTGCAGCATGGCGACAAACATCGTCGGCACACCGTAAAGCGCGGTCGCCCGCTCGGCGGCGGCGGCCTCCAGCACCGCGGCGGGTTCAAACGCCTCGCCGGGGAAGATCATCGCGGCCCCCTTGGACACCGCCCCCAGCACCCCCATCACCATGCCGAAACAATGGTACAGCGGCACCGGGATCAGCAGCCGGTCGGCCTCCGTCAGCTTGATCCGGCTGGTGACGAACCGGGCGTTGTTGACGATGTTGAAATGCGTCAGCGTCGCCCCCTTGGGCAGCCCGGTGGTGCCGGAGGTGAACTGGATGTTGATCGCCTCTTCCGGCGTCAGGTCCGCGCTGAGCGCGTCCAGCGCGGCGGCGTCCGCACCCGCGCCCATCCCCTGCACAGTGTCGAAAGAGAGCACACCGGGACCAGGATCCGCCGTCATCACCACGACATGGCGCAAGGCAGGCAGCCGCGCGGCCGCCAGCGGGCCGGGGGCGGCGTCAGCAAGCTCCGGCGCCAGTTCGCGGATCATGCCCAGGTAGTTGGAACTCTTGAAGCTTTCCGCCGCGATCAGCACCTTGCAGCCGGTCTTGTTCAGCGCATATTCCAGCTCCGCCAACCGGTAGGCCGGGTTGATCGTCACCAGAATGGCGCCGATCCGGGCGGTGGCGAACTGGGTCAGCACCCATTCGCAGCGGTTCGGCGACCAGATGCCGACCCGGTCGCCCTTGACGACCCCCAGCTCCAGCAGCCCCGCCGCCAGCTCATCCGCCTGCCGCGCCAGCTCCGCATAAGTCATCCGGAGGCCCGCCTCCGGGAACACCAGCGCCTCGCGGCTGCCATGCCGCTCCACCGCCTGCCGCAGCAGCGCCGGGATGGTGATATGCTGCAGCGGCGGCTCATTCGGCCCCCGCACATGCGACAGGCCGTCAATCGGGGCGGTAAGATCAGGATGCAGGTCAGTCATGGCCGTCCTCTGCTGGATAAACGGACCGGGCCGCCGCGACGGCAGCCCGGGCATGGTTCAAACGCGATCAGCCGCGGGCGACGTTAATCACCTGCATCTGGGTGTATTCCGCCAGCCCCTCGACCGATTGCTCGACACCCAGGCCGGAGCCCTTGAAGCCGGCCATCGGGATATGCGGGCCGATGTTCAGCTGCTGGTTCACCCAGATGGTCCCGGATTCGATGCGCCCGGCGATCTCGGTTGCCTTGGCAGTATCGCCCGAATGCACCGACCCGCCCAGCCCGTAATCGGAGGCATTGGCCCGCGCGATCACATCGTCGATATCGTCAAAGCGGATCACCGGCAGCACCGGGCCGAACTGCTCCTCGTCGACGATCTTCTGGCCGTCGGTCACATCGCGCACGATGGTGGGGGGCACGAAATAGCCGGGGCCGTCCTTGGGCGTCCCGCCGGCAATGATCTTGCCGCAGGCGCGGGCGTCTTCCAGGAAGCCCTTGATCTTGTCGAACTGCGCCTTGTTCTGGATCGGGCCAATCGTCGTCCCCTGCTTCATGCCGTCATCGACCACCGCCTGTTCGGCCAGCGCCGCCAGCTCGGCGCAGAACGCCTCGTAAATGTCGCTATGCACATAGGCCCGTTTCACCGCCAGGCACACTTGCCCGGCATTCAGGAACGCCCCGCCATAGACCTTTTCCGCAGCCGCCTTCACATCCACATCCGGCAGCACGATGGCCGGGTCGTTGCCGCCCATCTCCAGCGTCACCCGCTTCATCGTGTCCGCGGCACTGGCCATGATCCGCTTGCCGGTCTCGGAGGAGCCGGTAAAGCCGATCTTGGCCACATCCGGATGCGCCGTCAGCTTGGGGCCAAGGTCATTGGCGTCGGTGATGATGTTCACAAGACCCGCCGGGAAGATCCGCGCGCAGATCTCGCCCAGCTTCAGCGCCGCCACCGGAGTGGTCGGCGCGGGCTTCAGCACGATGGCATTGCCCGCCATCAGCGCAGGCCCGATCTTCCAGCAGCACAAGAGCAGCGGAAAGTTCCAGGCGATGATGCCCGCCACCACGCCCAAGGGCTTGTGCCGGGTCTCGATCCGGAACTCCGCATCGTCCTGGATCACCCGGTCCGGCAGCTCCAGCGTCGCAGTATGCGCCAGGTATCCTTGCGACCAGGCCACTTCGCCCTGCGCCTCGGGCAGCGGTTTGCCCTGCTCCAGGGTGATCAGCCGCGCCAGCTCATCCGCCTCCTCGCCGATGGCGGCGGCCAGCGCCTCGACCTTGGCGCGCCGTTCGGCCATCGGGGTTTCCGCCCAAGCTTTCTGCGCTGCCTTGGCAGCGGCCACCGCCGCGTTCATCTGTGCTTCAGAGGCATGCGGCACGCGGGCGAACACCTCCTCCGTTGCCGGGTTGATCACCTCGATCATGCGCTCCGCCGAAACCTGTTCGCCGTTGATCAGCATGCCATAATCCATTGCCGTTCTCCCTGTTTATCCGTCAGCCGGGTTTGATCGCAAAAGACAACCACGCCCCGGCGGAGGGGTCTTGGGCACCGGTGCCAAAGAGTTTGCGTCCTGCGCCAAAAATCCGCCCAGACTGCAGGTGCTTAGGAACCGGCGCGGCGAGCAGCCAAACTGCTGACGGAAGGTGCGGTTGAAGTGGGAGATATCGCCAAACCCCGCGCCATAGGCGATCTGGGCAATCGGCACCCGCGCGCCCTGCCGCGCCGCATGGCGCAGCTTGCCCGCCACCGCGGCCAGCCGGGCGCGGGTCAGGCACTCGGTGAAGGTGGTGCCGTTCTCCTGAAACTCCCGCTGCAACTGGCGCCGCGACAGCCCGGTGCGCGCGGCCAGCCTGTCCACCGTCAGCCCCGGATCGCCGCTCAGCAGCTCCAGCGTCTCGCGCACCAGCCGGAACCGGTGCCTGCGGCTGCCAAGGCTGCCCGCCCCCGGACGCGCGCCGGCGGCAAAGGCCAGCGGCACCAGGTCAAAGATATAGCCCGCGCTGTCCTCCCCGCCGGTCCCCTCCAGCAGCCCGCACAGGCTGGCGTGCAGCGGATGCGGCGGCGCGATCTTGCAGCCCGCCGCGGGCATCTCCCGGCGCCTCTCCAGCACCAGCGCCCGCGGCAGATGCGCCGACCGGAACGCGGCAGGCCGGCCGCTGACGCGCAGCTCTGCCGCGCGGGTGGAATCGAGCAGCAGCAACTCCCCCGGCTGCAGCAGCGTCTCGCGGCCCGCGTGCTGGATGCCGGTCTCGCCCTCCAGCTGGTGCAGCAGAAAGAAATGCTCCTGATCATCGCGCAGGATGCCCTTGCGGGTGCGCTCGATCCGGGCCGGCGGGCAGCGGATCTCGGCCACATCCACACCGCTGCGCCGCCGCAGGCCGAACGATCCCGCCCACACCCCGGCCTCCCGCTCCGGCGTCGCATAGTAATGGCCGCAATTGGCCCGCAGGGTGCTGTTCCAACTGTCAAAGCAGATCATGCGGCGTGCGCCCCCCCTGCCCCGATGCGCTCGCGGCCGGTGAAGGCCGGGGTTTGCAGCATCGCCTCTATCCCGTCTTCGAGGCTGGCCCGGGCCAGCAGCCCGGTGAAATGCGCCGCCGCCAGGCTGGCGCCGCGCACCGGCGCGCCGGGACTGCCCGGACAGGCGCCGAACCGCGCCCCCGGCAGGTCCAGCAGCGACCACTGGCCGGGCGTGCAGCGCGCATCGCCCTGCACCGGGAAAACCCCTGCGCAGCCCGCCGGATAAACCGGCGCGCCGCGCGCCGGGGCGGAGGCGACCAGCAGCTTGCCCGCCGCCAGCACCTCCGCCACCGCCTGCGCCAGCACCGGGCTGGCCTCCCCCTGGCCAAAGGAGCAGTGAACGATCGCCGCCTCCGACTCCGCGGCGCGGCGCAGCGCCTCCGCCACGGTGGCAAGCGAGGCGGCGAGCCGCCCCGGAAAGATGCTGAGCCCCAAAATGCGGGCCTCGGGGGCATTGGCCCGGATGGCGGCGGCCATGTGGCTGGCGTGCAGCGCCGCCGGGCTTTCGGCGGCCCGCGGGTGCAGCGCGCACAGGTCCATCCGGGCGGCAAGGCCGGGGGTTTCCGCGGCCAGCGGCCCGTCGATCAGCGCAATCAGCGGCGCGCGGGTCATGCCGCGGCCTCCGTCAGGGCGATCTCCATATCGAAATCCCCGCCCGCCGCCGCGCCGCCATGCGCCGTCAGGATGCGGGTCGCCTCGGGGAAGGCCGCGTCGATATGGGCCAGGATCCGGGCCGCAGTTGCGGGATCCACCTCCGACAGCGCCTCATCCAGGATCAGGATGTCAAAGGGGTGCAGCAGCGCCCGCAGCAGGCACAGCCGCTGCCGCTCGCCGCCCGACAGAGTCAGCCCGCTTTCGCCCAGCATGGTGTCGAGCCCCCCTGCCCCGCGGAACCGCTCCGCCAGGCCGAACAGCGCCAGCATCTCCCAGACCCGCGCTTCGGCCTCAGGCCTGGCCCAGAAGGCACGGCTCTGGAACAGGTTGTCGCGCAGGCTGGCGCGCAGGGTAAAGGGCCGCTGCCCGGCATAGGCCACCCGCTCCGGCAAACCTGCGCCGCCCAGCAGGCTCAGGTCGGCACCGCCCAGGGTCACACGCCCGGCCAGGGGCCGCGCCCGCCCGCACAGCACCGCCAGCAGGGAGGTCTTGCCCGCGCCGCTGGCCCCCCGCAGCGCCACCCTGGCGCCTTCGGGAATGGTCAGGGTCAGCGGCCCCAGCGGCGCCGCCGCCCCGCGGGAAACGGTCACGCCCTGCAGCCGCAAGGCAAACCCGGCAGGCGCAAACCCGGCCGCCCGGGCGGGGCCATCCGCCTGCATCACCGCATCCAGCCGCGCCGCCGCAACCTTGACCCGCGCCTGCGCGTGCCACAGGCCCAGCAGCGACTGCATCGGCCCGGTCATGAACCCCATATAGGCGATGAAGGCGATCAGCGACCCCAGCGGCCACTCGCCCCGGATCACCATCAGCCCGCCCGCCAGAAAAATCGCCGAGCGGGTCAGCGCCGACAGCAGCACCGGCACCGCACGGGTGAACTCGCCCCACAGGTTCTGCGCGATCAGCCTCTGGCTCAGCCCGGCATGATCCCGCAGGCTGCGCCGCTCAGCCCATGCCGTTCCGCGGGCGGCCTGCAGCGCGGGCAGGCCGAACAGCGTCTCCGACAGCCCCGCCGCATACAGCCCCTGCCTCTCGCGCACCATTGCCGCGTGGCGCTCTGTCCGGGGCCGCGCCCAGATCAGAAAGGCCAGCTCCGCAGGCGCCAGCAGCGCCGTCAGCAGCCCCAGCCGCCAGTCCAGCACCATCAGCATGGCCGAGCCGCCCAGCAGCCGGATCAGCGCCGAGGAGCCGCCCAGCACCGCGTTAAAGGCAAACTTCTGCACCTCCGCCGCGTCGCCATCCACCCGCGCCAGCAGCTCACCCGCGCGCTGGCTGGCAAACCACCCGGCAGGCTTGGCGGCCAGCCGCGACAGCAGCCGCTGCCGCATCCGCGCCAGCATCCGGACCGAGGCGCGCATATGCAGGATATTGCTCAGCGCGCCGGTGCCGGTGGCCAGCAGGCCGATTCCGAACAAAGCCAGCGACCAGATCACCAGCTGCGCCGCATCCCCCGCCATCAGCCCGCGGTCGATCACCAGCTTGCTGATATAGGGCGGCAGCAGGCCCAGGGCCGCGGCGGCAAAGCTGATCAGCAGCAGCACCGCCAGCCGCCGCCGGTGCGGCCGCAACAGCGGCAGCAGCCAGGCCGCGGTGGCGGCGGTAAAAAGCGCCGCGCCCGCCCGCGAAGGCAGGCGCGGCCAGGCCCGGGCAGCGGCAGCACCGCCCGGCTGGGGGGAGAGTTTGGCAGCAGGCCCGCTCATCCCTGCGGCACGACATGCAGGGTGGAGACAGACATATCCCCGCCCGAGGGTATGCGGATCTCGCCCACCCGCTCCAGCGTTTCGCTGTCATAGATGCCGATGTCATCATTGGTGCCCGCGACATAGACCTCAGTCCCGTCGCTCGAGACATTGATGACGTAATAGGTGTGCGGCAGGTCCACCCGCTTCACCAGCTCCTTGGTCTCCAGATTGTGCTTGGACAGCTGCGTATAGACGCCATAGAGGTGCTTGGGATCCACCGCACTGCGCACCGCCGAGAACATCAGCACCTCGAAGGAGGCGAAATCGGCGATCTCGGTTTCCCCGGTGGTGAGGTCAACAGACTGATACCCCCAGACAAAATCCGCCATCTCCTGCTGGGTTTCGTCGGTGAACACCGCCGCGGTGTACATCAGCAGCATCTCGTCGTTCTGGCTGCCGGTGGGCCAGAACGCCAGCACATCCGGCGGGCTGTAGGTGGGGCGGTCCCAGCTGGCATTGGCAATCGCCACCTCGGTCGCGCCGTTGGAGGGGTCCACCCGGTAGATCTCGTGCCCTGCGACATAGACCTGACCGTTTCGGTCGCTCGCCATCAGGGTGGACCGGCGCGGCGCCTCAAAGGTGGCGGACGGCTTGGCCTCCAGCCCGGCGCCCGCGTCATAGACGGCAAACTCCGGCTGCATCACCTCGTAGCGGTCGGTCTTCTTGCGCACCGGATTGCGCACCGTGTAGATCTGGCTGCCGTCCTTGGACACCGCCAGCGAGGCCAGCGAGCGGCGGGTCACATCGCCCTCGGACTGGGCCGCGTGAAACACCTTCTCGCAGGTTTCGATATCGACACCCACAACGTCCTGCCAGTGGTTCAGCAGCACATAGGCGATGCGGTTGTCCGGCGACATCGCAATGACGCCAGGCGTCACATTCGCCCCCAGATCACAGTCCGCTTTGACCGAGCGGTCCTGAGCGTCAAAAACATAGAGGTTCGAGGGCCGGGCCACCGTCACCAGAAGGTCGCCGGCGGCCAGCGGCAGAGCTGTGGCGCAGAGCGCGGCAGCAGCAAAAAGCGCGGATTTCATGATGCGGGTCTCCTCAGGTTTCGGCATCGGTGGGATAGGTGGCGCCAAGCGCGCGCCAGTCCTTGGCGGCATTGGGCGCGCCCTCGTCCCAGTTCGGGTGGTTGACCATGATGTCGGGCACCTGCGCGGGCCACCAGCAGGGGTCGGAGCAGCCGTAAAGATCCGCCTCCATCGGCTGGCACAGCGCGGCCAGCCCGCCAAAGGGGTCGACCTCCCAGCCCGGGTCGAATGTGGTGGCGCAGCCTGCAGTCACGGTCTGCATCGCGCGGACCTCTTCCATCTGGCCCTGGGCCGCGGCCTGCTGAACGCGTTCGGCTTTCTGATTGAGCGGTTTCATTTTCCAAACGCCCTCCTCGGCGCAACATGTTGGTGAAAATACTGCGGCGCCTGGGCGATCAGCCGGGCATAGGCGGCCACGCCAAAGTCGATCCAGTCGCGCATCAGGTCGCAGTAGTGATAGGTCGGCATCATCGGGTCGCTGAAATGGGCATAGCTCTCGTGATAGCAGCCGCCCGCGCACAGGTTGCGGATCCGGCAGGTGGCGCAGCCCTTCTCGGTGCGGTCGGAGCGCGCCTTGATGAAGCCCGACAGCTCCTGGCGCTTGATGCCCTCGTCGACGGTGCCGAACTGGTCCATTTCCGATCCGGTGAACCGGTGGCAGAGGTTCAGCGCGCCATCGTGATTGACCGCCAGCATCCCCACCCCGGCCCCGCAGGGCAGCGCCTTGGAGCGCCCCTCGTAGAGGTCATTCATCATCTGATGCATGTTGGAAAAGCCGATGTTGCGGCCCTCCAGCGCCGCCTCGACATAGAGGCGGCCCAGGGATTTCATCCCCTCGAACACCTCCAGCAGCTCGGCTCCGTTGAGGTTGAAGGCATCCATGTCGCCCGAGGTCACCGGCGAGAACCCGACCTCGGCAAAGCCGATATCGTTGATCAGGTGGTCCCAGATCTCCACGATATTGGTGATCCCCGCCGTCAGGGTGACTCGGGCGCCCACCGGCTTGGATCTGTACCGCGACAGCAGCAGCCGCGCCTTGGCGGCCACCGTGTCATAGGTGCCCTTGCCGCCCACCGTCTTGCGGTTCAGATCGTGCTGCGCCTTGGGCCCGTCGATCGAAACCGTCAGGCCAAAGCGATGTTCGTCCAGCCAGTCGATCACCGGCTCTGTCAGCAGCGTCGCATTGGTCGTCAGGCTGAAGTTCACCGCCTTGCCAAGCGCTTCAAAATGCGGCTCGGCCCAGTCCACCACCTGCCGGATCAGGGGCAGGTTCGACAACGGCTCGCCGCCGAAGAACACGATGTTGTAGCTGTCCCGGTCCGGGTTTTCCGCCAGCAGCATCTCCGCCGACTTCCGCGCCGTGTCAAAGGCCATTTTCTGGCCCTTCGACGGCACCGCCAGATCTTCCTTGTAGCAGTAGGAACAGGCCAGGTTGCAGCCGGTGTTGACGTTCAGAACGATGGTGGTCAGCGGGAAGGTCTCGATCTCGATCGGCGGCCGTTCCGGCTGCAGCGGCCGGCCGTCGTTGACGATATCCAGCCGCACCAGCCCGTCGAGCCGCGCCGCCGCATCCTTGGCCGCAAACCGCGCCTCGAACTCGTCCATCGAGAACGCCTGCGCCTGCGCCGCATAATCGAGGATATCGCGGTCCACCCCGTCCATCTCGAAGATCGAGGTGGTGGGGACGTGGAACAGAACCTCGCGCCCTTCGACCGCAACCCGGTGCGCATTGGCCGGCTGATAGTGAAAGTCTTTCATGGTCTCTCCCCCTGTCTCAGCGGATCGGCGGGTCGATGAAGCGCTGCACGGTGACAATCAGCATCGCCTCCGCCTGCTGGCCCATCGCCTCCGCCTGCACTGTCAGCTCGCCCGCATTGTTAGCGCTAAACGGGCGGTCCGGGTTGGGCCCGGCAACCGCCGGCGCAAAGATGCCGTTTGCCTGCATTTCGCCTGCAAATTCAGTGTCTTTCATGTGGGCTGCGTGCTCATGCGCGTTGGCCACGGTCCATTGCGCCTCAACCCTTCCGACGCGCACGTCGTCCTCGGTCCCGGCCTCGCCGTCAGGCCCGTTCCACATGCCAACCGCGTTGAAATAGGCAGGCACCGCTGCCGGGCCTTCCTCGCTGCCGCCGCCGACGCGGGCGATGGTGAACTCAGGCTCCACCTTCAGGCTGTCGAGCGAGGTGTAATGGGCGATCTGTCCCTCTGCCCCGCCCGCGCTGAAGGTCACAACGCCATTGCCCTCGGCCGCCAGCGTCAGCGCCGCGCCAAAGCTGTTTGGCTCTGCCTCACCGCTGGAGCTGTCCAGCCCGTCCAGCCCGGTGCCAACCACCTGCACCTGCGCCTCCCCCGCCGGAACGGCAGAGGGAACCGTGCCCAGGATGACGCTGCCAGCCCCCTCACGCACACCGCTCAGCGGCGCGCCCAGGGCATCGTTGCTGCGGTCGAACTGGCGGCCCATCAGGCTGTTGCCATCCTCCGACAGCGCCAGCACCTGGCGGTAGGCGGTGCCGCCAATGTCCAGATTGGCGCGCCATTCATAGCCGGTATAAAGGTTCATCTGCCCCGACGCCGGATGCGCGGTGCCGTTCGCCGTCACAAACTCGCCGCTGACCTGATAGGGCGAGGCATCGCCGCTGACCGTCAGCTTGCCGTAGGCTTCGCCGATGCCGGGCAGGTCGGTCATCACCACCCAATCGCCTGCCACCGGCTGCTTCTCCGCCGCCTGCCAGTCCGTCCAGGCCGCGGTCTCCAGCGGGTTCTGCTCCGCCAGGTAGCCTGCGATCTCGGTCCGGGCGATCTTGTACCACTCCCGGTCGCGGCCAAGCGCCTGATATTCGATGGTGGGGAAATGGCCGACATGGAAGTCCATGTGCAGTTCCCACTCCTCCGCGGTGCGGTTTTGCAGCAGCCCCCGCGCGCCGGTGTGGCAGCGCGCGCACATCGAGGCAAACGGTTCGTCAAAGCTCTCCTGCGCGTTCGGGTCCTTCTCCAGCGCATAGCGGAACGGCGCGGCCTCGGACGGCGCCAGGCCCTGGGTGTCCGCCAGATGCTGCACAATGGCGCGGCGGTCCTCTGCGCTGATCTCCAGCCCGTGCGCCTGCTGCATCCGGACCAGGGTCATCATCCAGCCCTCGGGCGTCTTGCGCTGTCCGCTGATCCGGCTCAGCCCGCCCTCCTCTGCCGTGTGGCAGGTGGAGCAGGTGTTTTTCAGCAGCTCCTCGCTGGCCAGCGCCGGCACCGCGCCCGCCGCTGATATCAGAAGTGCAGCCGTCAGGCCGCGGGGTCGTAGTTGCATGGATCAGTCTCCCTGTTTGCAGTGTCCCAGGGGATCTGCGCCCCCTCGGTGAAGCCTTGTGACAAAAGCCATTGATGGATCGCCCGCGCCGCCTGCGGCGGGGCCTCGGGCAGAAGTGCGCTGTGAAAGCGGTCTGCGTCCGGCAGCGGCTGGCCGTTCAGGCGGCGCAGCAGCGGCACGATCTCCTGCCCGGCGGCAAATGCCGCGCCGCCCGGGGCATCGCGGGTGATCAGCACCTCGCGCCGGGCCAGATACCCGTCCTGCACCACAACCCGTCTGGCCACATGCGGGCGGATATCCGTGTCATGCGCCGGCGCCTCGTCCGGCCAGGCGGCGCGCTGCTGCCAGAACGGCGTCTGAAACCCCGCCTCGCGGTAGAAGTCCCGCCCTACCCGCGCCTGCCTCCAGAACGTCTCTGCCACCCGGTTGCGGTAGAACGCGCGGGCCAGATCCGCCTGCCCCGCCAGCAGCGCCCGCGCCATCGGCACCGCCATCAGCGCCGAGGACACCGCCCAGAACATCCCGTGCCCCGACAACGGGTCCAGCGCCACCGCCGCATCGCCCAGCCGCGGGCAGCGCGGATCCAGATCCGGCGCCGCCAGCCGCGGCGCAATCGCATGGACAACTGGATGGCGGGGCAGCGGGGTCTCTGCCAGCACGCTCTCCCACAGCGCCGCCACCGCCGTCTTGCCGCGTGCCTGCCCCAGCGAAGACGCAGCGCCCACCGCCTGCAGCCACAGCCGGTCCCGGTCCACCGGCACCGACCAGACCCAGCCGCCGGGCCGCGCCTCGATCCGTGGTGTCTCCATATCTCCCGCCTGCGGCGGCACAAATCCGGCAACCGAAATCGTGTCCGGCCCGGCCAGCTCTGTCCGCTCCAGCTCCGCCGGCTGACGCGGCGCGCGGCGGCCGCGGGCCTCAAACAGCAGCCGGGCGGACAGGCATGTGCCATCAGCCAGCCGGATTTCACCCGCCTCCGGCCGCACGCTGGACACCGATCCATAGATAACGCTGACACCCTCGGCCCGCGCCGCCTCCAGCAGCCCGGCGTCAAAGGCGGTGCGGTCTGCCGGATGCTCGCTGTTCTGCCCGCCCTGAAACCCGCCCCAGCTGACATGGCGCTGCGCCGCCGGGCCGATCCCGGCCAGCGGCAGCCGGTGCCGCGCCAGAATCGCGGCGACGCGGGCGGACATCCCCTCATACCGCGGCCCGCGCGGCGGCAGGGTGGCCAGCGCCACGCGGAAGCCGGCCCGCGCCAGCAGGACCGCCGCCACCGACCCGGAAGGGCCGCCGCCTGCGATCGCGATATCAAAGGTGCCAATTTGAGGTGCCATTTAGCCAACGTGCCGCGAAGGCCGCCGCTTGTGGCGGACACTTCCGGACAACAACCCGACATTTCCGGACAGAATCAGCAGCGCCGGCCCGGACTGCGGCATTTTTTCTCGAAGAGCGGATTTTTGCGGTATTCTGGCGCAATCCTGAGGAACTGCGCGATGCCACACAACTATCAGCCCCGGATTTCCGCCTCCACTTTGAATGACCCGCTGCGGGCCGTTGAGTTCATGAACGGCGATGCCGCGACGATTTCCCGCAACGCCGGAATCGGGCCGCGGGACCTGGAGGGCGAGATCAGTCTGAAGAAATTCGTCGACTTCTGCGAGCATGCTTCCGAACAGCTTGGCCTGCCGGATTTCGGCTGGCGGGTCGGCTCGGTCTTCAACCTGCAAAACCTTGGCACGCTTGGGGAATATATCATGCAGGCGCCGACGCTTGGGGCCGCGCTGGCGCTGTTCCGCAATGCCTTTCCGATGGTGCAAAGCGATTCGGAACTGCGGCTGACGGTCCGCGGAGACACCGCGCGGCTGACCTACCGGATTCTCGACACCAGCATCTGGCCGCGGCAGCAGGATGCCGAACTGACTCTGTCGGTGTTCCACAGCCTGATTCGCTCTGCCACCGGCCCGGACTGGCGGCCCGACCTGCTGTCGCTGGAGCACGAATCAAGCGCCCTGCACAGCCGCAGCAGCGCCGGGCCGCGTTGCCCGGTGCAGTATTCCGCCAGCTCGAACACGCTGGTGTTTTCCGCCGGTCTGCTGGATCTGCCGCTGGCGGACAGCGAAAACCCGGCCTTCAAGACCGCCTCGCAGTCGATTGTCCGCACTGCCCGGCAAAGCGAGCGGGCGGCGCCGGTTACGGTGCGGGTGCGCCGGGAGCTGCTGATGCGGATCGGGCGGGAAAGCTTTGAGCAGACCGCCATCGCCGCGGCCCTGGGCATGTCGCGCCGCACCCTGCGGCGGCGGCTGGAGGATGAGGGGCAGAAGTTCTCCCGGCTGCTGGCGGGCTGCCGGATGGAGATTGCCAAGCGCATGCTGCTGGCCCCGGGCGCGCAGCTGCATGACATCTCGGAGCGGCTGGGCTATTCGGAAGTTTCCGCGTTTGAGCGCGCCTTCCGCCAGCGCGAGGGCGCAACCCCCAGCCAGTTCCGCAAGCAATGCTGCGCAGAAGGGGCCGGAGAGTGTGCGGCCAGCGCGGGGTCCGCTGCGAACTGACGGCCTGCCGCGGCAGAAAACAGCAGTGCGCTGGTCCGTGACGGCGGCGGCTTCGCAGCGAAACCTGCCGGGGGTCTTCGGAATGCGGCACGCCGGGATTGCACAGGAGGTTTCGCAGCGAAACCTCCCCCGGTGAAACCCGCAACCAGCGCGCCGGCCCTTGCGCGCAAAACAAAACCCCCGGCCAAAGGCCGGGGGTTTTGCTGCGAAACCGGGCTGCCGTTCCCTGCCCGCTCAGCCGTTTTCCAGCAGATGGCGCACGTTGTCCATCACCGCATCGACCAGTTCCGCCGTCACCTCCGAGCCGGAAAAGCGGATGGCATAACCGCTTGGCCCAAGCTCCCGTTCGATGGTGATGCCGCGGGCCACCCGGGTCTTGCGGGCGCGTTCGATCTTCTGCACGGCTTTGGGGCGGCCGCCGCGGCTGGGATCCTGCGGCGCGCCTTCGGCCTGGTCGATGAGCGGCAGCATGGCGTCCCATTCCTCTGCCGCCGAGCGCCCGCCGGCCTGTTCCAGCGCGGTGCGGAGATCTTCGGCGAGACCCGCGCGCAAGGCGCCCGCAAGCCGCAGGCACTGGCGTTCGTTGAGGCCGGTGGCGTAGGCCAGCATGTCGCCCAGCTCCTCGTGGATCAGGGCAAAGGAGCGGATCTTGGAGCGCTTGGCCTTGGAGGCGTTCTGGAACAGCACCGCCACCGCCTCGTCGACGGTGGCGAACACGCCGTCATGCACCGCAGACGCCGCGGCGCGGCCGCGTTCATACTGGCTGAGGCCTGCGCGGACCTCGTTCTCCTCGATCATCGCGACCATCGCTTCGGCGATGCTGCCGGGAGCGCGGATGAAGGCGGGGATGGTCTGGAACCGCTGGCCGCCGCTCAGCGCGTTGAGGCGGCGGTAGGCGGTCAGGCGGCGGTAGCCGGAGACCAGCGCGTATTTGCCCGCGTCCTCGTGGTTTGCCGGCTCGAACACCTCAATCGGCAGCCGCAGGCCGTTGACCGAGATGGAGCTCATCAGCTCCTGCATCTCGTCCTCGTCCATCACGATCCGGTCGCGGTTCAGCGCCTCGGCGGTGATGCCGGTGATCGGCAGCTCCACCGCCACCAGGCCCTTTTCCTCCGCCGCGCGCAGCCGTTCGGCGTCAGCCCGGTCGCGGGCTGCGGCCTCGCGCCCGGCCTGGGGCAGGGGGTCGGCATGGCGGGCGGCATCGGCCACCACATCGGCAATCGGCGGCCGCAGCCCGGGGCCGCGGGCCAGATCCCGGTCGATGCCTGCCTCAATCTCCTTCAGCGCCTCGGGCGAGGGGGTTTCAAGCTGTCTGCGCCTGGCCATCTGCTGTCTCCTCTTGCTGGGATTGCTGCTGCTCCATCTGCTGATCGCGCCACCAGCTGCCGATCAGCAGTTCCTTGAATTCCGCATAGGTGCGGTCGAACACCTCGCGGCCTCGGGTGTAGGTCTCGCGGTTGAAATTGCGGTAGTCGGCCTCGTAGATGCCGGAGACGCTTTCGCCGGCCTGGCCGACCAGGGCGGTGTAATCCTGCCGGTAGGCGTTCATCATGTCGCCGAAGTAGGCCTGGATCACATTGGCCAGGTCGGTCTGCTGGCTGGCGTCAAAGCGGGTGATCAGGGCGCGCACCACGTCCCATTCGAACTTCATCTCCGGCAGGCCGGCACGGCGGCGGGCGGCGTTCTCGCCATCCTCGATCGAGGCGAAGGTGGAATAGAGCATGTCGAAGAATCGGCCCGTCGAGTCGAACTCCAGGAAGGACGCGCCCAGCGGCACCATCAGGATGTCGGCGGCGGCCAGCGCGTTGATGGTGAGGTAGCCGAGGGCAGGGGGGGTATCGAGCAGGATGACGTCGTAATCGTCCAGCGCGCCGCCCTGATCCAGCGCGTTGGTCAGCGCGTCCCACAGCGCCCAGTTGCGCAGGCCCATGCGCCAGACCGGGATCTGGAATTCCGCCCAGTAGAGGTTCAGCTGGGCGCCGATGAGGTCGATGTTGGGCCAGTGGGTTTTCTGCACCACGTTTCGCAGCGAAACCTCCCGCGCCTCGGTCAGGGTCTCGTCCAGCGGGATCGGGTCGGATCCGGCGGCGGCGCGGACCTTGTTCTCGGCCTCCACCGCCTCGGCATAGTCGCGGGCGAGCAGGGGGAAGACGGTCTGCCATTCATCGGCCACCTGACCGCCCAGGATCGAGGTCATGGAGCCTTGGGAGTCCAGATCCACCACCAGCACCTTGTAGCCGTCCAGCGCCGCCGACATCGCCAGATGCGCGGCGGTCGAGGTCTTGCCGACGCCGCCCTTGAAGTTGGCGACGGCGACCACCTTGGCGGGCAGGCCCTCGGGACGGTAGGGGCGGTATTCCTTGGTGCTGATACCTTCCTCCGCGAAATGGTCGCGCAGTTTCAGCACCTCCTCCAAGGTGAACCATTTGGAGCCGCTGGCGCCCTCCCCCTGGGGCAGGTCGGGGTTCTTGTTCAGAACCCGGCGCAGGTGGGCGGGGGCGACGGGGATCAGGTAGCGGCAGACCTCCCAGGTGGAGAATTTGCGCAGCCGCTTGCGCCCGTCGGGCGCGTAGCCGCGCTTGGCCAGATCATCGCGGCCCCGGCCCGCAAAGGCGGCGGCCTTGGCGAATCTGGCGGTGTCGACCATCTCGCCCAGCTTGGCGGCTGCCGCTGCCGGATCCAGGTTGAAATAGGGCGGCAGGGGAGTGTCCGGTTTTTTTGCCATGTCTCGTGTGCCTCGGTAAAATCGCCTGTTTGGCGTGTTATCACCGGTTTTGTCGCACATCCGGGGCAGAGTGTGAATCATTATCTGGCAGCGCATCTGTTTTCCGCAGCCGTCCGTAATCAGCGGAATATATGAGTCTTTTCCCCGAAAAACACTATCGCACAAACAGGTTGAAATGTTGTGAATCTTTGATTCAGTTTAGAGTCTTTAGGGGAGATAACCGTAATTATATCAAACGGTTATATATGTTTGGGGACCCGCATCCGGGGGCAAAGGAACCCGTTTGCAGGAGCATGGGTACCTGTCTGCGGGAGCAAGGGTCCCGATTCGCGGGAGGACGGGCACCCGTGCCCCTGAGGCCCGAAATCGGCCCGTTTGAGCGCCCGGAACAGCCGTAAACCGGGGGATTTCGGCGGTATCCGGGGCCTGTAAACGCCGGTCCGGTCTTAAGGTACCCGTTTCCGGGATGGCCTTCTCCTGTAAACGGGTCCCCAAGCCGGGATTGAGCGCGGGTTCCTTTTGGGCCATAGTCAGTCCAGAGCAGAATCCCCGCAAGAGCGTCAAGCCGCCAGGGGCAAGAGGGCAGGGCGATGGATCCAGACGATATCCCGCACAGCAAGCTGACCGGGCCGTTGCGCCGGGGGTCGGTAAAGAAGAATGTCGCCGCGATCCATGTCTCGGGCAAGCTGACGCTGTTGCAGCGCAAGCTGTCGAATGTGCTGCTGCTGAATGCCTATGACGCGCTGATCTCCAAGCCCAAGCACCAGATCGACGCGCAGACGCTGTGCATGATGGTGGGTTATAACTCCAACGATATGGAAACCCTGAAGCAGTCGCTGCGCAGCCTGGCGGAGACGGTGGCGGAATGGGACATGCTGGATGAGAACGGCAAGCAGGAGTGGGGGGTGAGCTCGCTGCTGTCCTATGCCAAGCTGCAGGGCGGGGTGTGCGAATACGCCTACAGCCCGGCGCTGGCGGAGAAGCTGCACGATCCCAAGGTGTTTGCCCTGATCAACCTGAACATCCAGCGCCGGTTCACCAGCGGCCACGCGCTGGCGCTGTATGAGAACTGCTACCGCTTCGTGCGGACAGGCTCGACCGGCTGGTGGGACATTGCGCTGTTCCGCCGCCTGATGGGGGTGGAGGGCAGCGCCTATTACGAGAGCTTCAAGCACCTGAACGCCAAGATTATCAAGCCGGCGGTGGCGGAGGTGAACAAGACCTCCAACATCCTCTTGACGCCGGAGTTCAAGAAGATGGGGCGGCAGGTGGCGGAGGTGCGGTTCCTGATCAAGGAGAACCCGCAGCTGGCGATGCTGGATATTGATGATGGCGCCGGGGTGCGGCAGGGGGCGGTTTACGGCCAGCTGATGGCGCTGGGGGTCAGCGACCGGCTGGCGCGGCAGTGGATTGCCGAGCATGGCGAGGACTATGTGGCCGAGAAGGTCGGCTATCTGAAGGGGCGCAAGGGGGTGGACAGCCCGGTGCGTTACCTGAGCGCGGCGCTGCGGGATGACTATAAGGACGTGCCCGAGGCGGTGAAAGAGGTGCCGCCGGAGGTGCTGGCCGCGGCCGAGGCGCGCAAGGCGGCAGAAGCGGAGGCGGCGCGCCAGGCGGCGGCGGAGGATGCGGCCAAGGCGCAGGAGCGCGCGCGGAGGGCGCAGCGGCTGGAGCGGATCCGCGATCTGGCCGCCAGCCGCTCGCCCACCCAGCGGGATGCCGACAAGCGGCTGTTCCTGAGCCGGCTGGAAGATGAGATCGACCGCGAGGAATTCCGCAACCGCGGCTGGGGTGCGGCGCTGCTGGCCAGCCAGATGGCGGAATTCTGGGAGGAACTGATACCCGGCGCGTTCGAGGAACTGGCCGGGTAGGGCAGGGGGCCGGCGGAAACCGCTATTGTGTCAGAGCGAGGCGGCGGCGCGGCTGGCCTGGTCGTAATGGCCGGAGAGCGCGCGCAAGCTGCGGGCCAGCTCGCGCAGGTCCTTGCCCGGCAGGTCGGCGGCGGACAGCCCGTCCAGCAGGCACTGGCGGCGCACGTCGCGGTAGGCCGAGCACAGTGCTGCGCCCTCGGCGGAGGTGCGGTAGAACACTTCCTTGCCGCGCTTTTCCGAGGCCAGCAGCCCGGCTTTCAGCAGCTTGCGCAGCCCGTAGTTCACGGTGTGGCTGTCCTCGATGTTGAGCAGGAAGCAGATGTCGGACAGGCGCTTGTCCTTGCCGCGGTGATTGACGTTGTGCAGGATCAGGATTTCCAGCGGGTTCAGATCCGGCTGGCCGGCCGCCGCCATGCAGCGGGTCATCCAGCGGGAGAACGCGTTGGAGGCGATGATCAGGCCGAATTCCAGCTCCGACAGTTCCCAGCCTTCGCCTTCGGCCAGGTGGCGGGAGGAGACGATTCGGCGGGAATCCGGTTTCTTTTCGGCCATTCTTGCACCCTTCTTTGTTGATAAAACCCCGGCGTTTTATCTGCATGTGGTCATAAAACGGCAAAGTATCAAGGAGATCAAGCAGGCCGTGGTGCTGGCGGCGGCGGCGGCGGGCCAGGTGCGGGCCGGACGGTGTATATTGGCAAAACGTTGACAAATTATCAGCGTTATGGGTACGATATTGCAATATTTCGCTTTGGGAGGAAATTATCATGAAGATCACCCGTTTGCTGGGCGGCGCCGCCGTTCTGATTGCCGGTCTGTCTGTTCCGGCGCTGGCCGCGACCTGGGACATGCCGACGCCCTATCCGGACGCCACGTTCCACACCAAGAACATCGCCGAGTTCGCCAGCGACGTGGCCGAGGCGACCGAGGGCGGGCTGGAGATCAAGGTCCATTCCGCCGGTTCGCTGTTCAAGCACCCGGAAATCAGCAAGGCGGTGCGCAGCGGCCAAGTGCCCGCGGGCGAGTTCTTCCTGTCGCTTCTGGCCAATGACAACCCGGCGTTCGGTGCCGACTCGCTGCCGTTCCTGGCGACCAGCTATGAAGAGGCCGAGCGGCTGTGGGCGGCGCAGAAGGATGTGATCGGCGGGCTGCTGGACGAGCAGGGGCTGATGGCTCTGTACGCTGTGCCGTGGCCACCGCAGGGGCTGTACACCACCAAGGAAATCAACAGCGTCGAGGATCTGGCGGGCTTGAAGTTCCGCACCTACAACGCGACGCTGGAGCAGTTCGCCAACCTGGCGGGCGCGGCGCCGACGCAGGTTGAGGTGCCGGACATTCCGCAGGCCTTCAGCACCGGCCGGGTCGAGGCGATGATCACCTCGCCCTCTACCGGCGTGAATTCGAAGGCCTGGGACTTCCTGAGCCATTACACCGACATTCAGGCCTGGATCCCGAAGAACATCGTGGTGGTGAACAAGCGCGCGTTCCGCCGCCTGGATGAGGCGACCCAGACCGCCATCCTGGAGGCCGCGGCAGAGGCCGAGGCGCGCGGCTGGGAGATGAGCCGGGCCGAAACCAGCAGCCAGATCGAGGTGCTGAAGGAAAACGGCATCACCGTGGTTGAGCCGTCGCAGCAGCTGATGGAAGGCCTGCGCGCGATTGGCGCCGAGATGCTGGAGAATTGGAAGGGCGAGGCCGGGGAGGCCGGCGCCACCCTGCTGAACGCCTACCAGCAGTAATTGCAACATGGCCGGACGCCGGGGGCGGCGTCCGGTCTCCTGGGGAGGAGGGGCGGCGATGCGGCCTGTGCTTGATTTCATCTACCGTGCGGCCGGGGGCCTGGCAGCACTGTTTATCGTGGCCATCGTGGCGCTGGTTTTTGCGCAGGTGTGCCTGAACCTCGCGGACAAGATCGCGGCGGCGCTGACCGGAACCGGGGTGGGGCTGACGATCCCGTCTTATGCGGATTTCACCGGCTTTTTCCTGGCCGCCTCGACCTTTCTGGCGCTGGCCTATGCGCTGCGGGCGGGGGGCCATATCCGGGTGACGCTGGTGACCAACCGCTTGCCCGCCGCCGCCCACCGCGCGGCGGAGCTGGGGGTGATCCTGCTGGCGCTGGCGATGAGCGGCTTTGCCACCTGGTACATGGGGCTGCTGCTGCTGGAATCGCTGGAGTTCGGCGACCGCAGCGCGGGTATGGTGTCGGTGCCGCTGTGGCTGCCGCAGGCGCCGGTGGCGCTTGGCCTTGCGATCCTCACCCTGGCGCTGGCGGACGAGCTGATCTCCGTGCTGCGCGGCGCGCTGCCCTCCTGGGAGGGCAAGGGCGAAAATCTTCTGAGCGAATAGGGGATCACCATGTCGGTTGCCGCGCTTTCCATCATTCTTCTGGTCCTTCTGTTTCTGTTCCTGGGCGCTGGCCTGTGGGTGGCCTTTGCCCTGCTGGGCGTGGGCATCGCCGCGATGGCGCTGTTCACCGAGGCGCCGCTGGGGCTGGTGATGGCCACCACCATGTGGGGCCACAGCAATTCCTGGGCCTTGGCGGCGCTGCCGCTGTTCATCTGGATGGGTGAGATCCTGTTCCGCTCGCGCCTGTCGGAGGACATGTTCACCGGGCTGTCGCCCTGGATGAACCGGCTGCCGGGGCAGCTGTTGCATGTGAACGTCTTTGCCTGCGGGATCTTTGCCGCGGTGTCAGGGTCGTCTGCCGCCACGGCGGCCACCATCGGCAAGCTGTCGATCCCCGAACTGTCGCGCCGCGGCTATCCCGAGAAGCTGGTGATCGGCACCCTGGCGGGCTCTGCCACGCTGGGGCTGCTGATCCCGCCGTCGATCATCCTGATCGTCTATGGCGTGGCGACCGAGCAATCCATTGCCCGGCTGTTTGTTGCGGGCGTGCTGCCCGGCGTGCTGCTGGTTGGGCTGTTCGTGGGCTATGTGGTGGTCTGGGCGCTGCTGAACCGCAGCCAGCTGCCGACCGAGGACATTGCCGCCACCTTCCGCGAGAAGCTGAAGCGCGCCCGCAGGCTGGTGCCGGTGGTGCTGCTGATCGGCGGGGTGATCGGCTCGATCTATGCGGGCATCGCCTCGCCCACCGATGCGGCGGCCGTGGGGGTGGTGCTGGCGCTGCTGTTGTCGTGGCAGTCCGGCTCGCTCACCCGGCAGAGCTTTACCGAGGGGCTGATGGGGGCGACCATCACCTCCTGCATGATCGCCTTTATCCTGGCGGGGGCGTCGTTCCTGACGGTGGCGATGGGCTTCACCGGCATTCCGCGCATCCTGGCGGAGTGGATCGGCTCGCTGAACCTGTCGACCTTCACGCTGCTGGCGGCGCTGACAATCTTTTTTGTGATCATGGGCTGCTTCCTCGACGGGATTTCGGTGGTGGTTCTGACGGCTTCGGTGATCATGCCGATGGTGCTGGAGGCGGGGATTGACCCGCTGTGGTTCGGCATCTTCCTGGTGATCGTGGTGGAGATGTCGCAGATCACGCCGCCGGTCGGGTTCAACCTGTTTGTGCTGCAGTCGCTGACCGGGCGGGACATTCTGACCGTGGCCAAGGCGGCGCTGCCGTTCTTCTTTCTGATGGTCCTGGCGCTGGTGCTGATCGTGCTGTTCCCGTCCATCGTGACCTTCCTGCCGGAGCAGATGTGATGGCTGAGGAGCGCGCAGCACCGCCTGCCCCCGACATTCGCACGGTGGGGGTGGATGGGATGCTGGTGAGCTTTGGCAGCCGCCTGAGCGAGCCGGCCAACCGCGCCGCCCTGGCGTTCCGCGCAGCGCTGGCGGCGGAAAGCTGGGACGGGGTTGAGGAGGTCTCGACCTCGCTGGTGTCGGCCTATGTGCGGTTTGATTTGCGGCATCTGGACCATGCGGGCTTGCGGGCGCGGCTGGAATCGCTGCTGGCGCAGCGCGACTGGTATGCCGCCGCGCTGCCCGGCCAGCGCCGCCTGTGGCGCATTCCGGCGGTGTTCGGCACCGAGCTGGCGCCGCAGCTGCCGCAGGCGGCAGCGGCTGCGGGCATGACCGAGGCGGAGGCGGTGGCCTCGCTGTCGGCGGCGCGGGTGCGGGTGCAGACCATCGGTTTTGCCCCCGGCCAGCCCTATCTGGGCGAGCTGCCGGAGGCCTGGGACATTCCGCGCCAGAGCCAGCTGACCACCCGCATTCCCGAGGGCGCGCTGGCGGTGGCGATCCGGCAGCTGGTGCTGTTTTCGGTGGCGACGCCCACCGGCTGGATGCACGCGGGCCAGACCGCAGTGCGCCTGTTCCGCCCCGACGCGGAGGAGCCGTTCCTGCTGCGCCCCGGCGATGAGGTGCAATTCAGCGCGATAACGCCGGAGGAGCTGCAGGGGTTGCGGCGCGATCCGCTGGGCGGCGCCAGGGCGGAGGATCTGTCATGAGCGGCTCGCTGACCATTTTGCGCGCAGGACCCGGGATGACGGTTCAGGACCTTGGCCGCCCGGGCTGGCTGGAATACGGGGTGTCGCGCGGCGGTGCTGCCGACCGGCTGGCGCTGGCCGAGGGCGCGGCGCTGCTGGGGCAGGGGGCGGATCTGGCGGCGGTCGAGATGGCCGGCCTGGGCGGCGAGTTCCAGGCGGGCAGCGATCTGCGCATTGCCCTGACCGGCGCGCCGATGCGGGCCAGCATCGACGGCACCGCCGCGGCCTGGAACGCCAGCCACCTGCTGCCCGCGGGGGCGCGGCTGACGATCGGCGCGGCACGCAGCGGCAGCTATGGCTATCTGCACGTCGGCGGCGGCTTTCACACGCCGGTGCATCTGGGCGCGCGCTCGGCGCATCTGGCGGCGGGCATTGGTGCTGCGCTGGCACAGGGCGGCGTGCTGGAGACCGGCCCGGACGGCGGCCAGGGCACCGGGCTGGGGCTGGCGCCGGACGACCGGTTCGAGGGCGGCACCGTGCGGGTTGTGGCGAGCCTGCAGACGGCGCTGTTCCCGCAAGCCGAGCTGGAGCGGTTCGAAGGCACCGCCTTCCGCCGCGGGGCGCGCGGCAACCGGATGGGCGTGCCGCTGGAGAGCGATGGCGAAGGCTTCCGCCCCGACGGCGCGCGCACGGTGGTGTCGGAGGTGATCGTGCCCGGCGACATCCAAGTGACCGGCGACGGCACGCCTTATGTGCTGCTGTCAGAATGCCAGACCACCGGCGGCTATCCCCGGATCGGCACGGTGCTTCCTTGCGACCTGCCCTTGCTGGCGCAGTCGGCGGCAGGGGCGGAGCTGCGCTTCCGTTTCATCCCGCTGGAGGAGGCGGTCGGGCTGGAACGGGCAGAAGCAGAGCGGCGCGAGGGCCTGCGCGGCCGGTGTCATCCCCTGATCCGCGACCCGCGCAGCATGTCCAACCTGCTGTCCTATCAGCTCATCAGCGGCGCGATTGCCGGTGAAGAAGATGTCTTGTGAGGAGATGACATGACCCGAACTGTCGATCTGAATGCCGATATGGGCGAAAGCTTTGGCGCCTGGTCGCTGGGCGATGATGCCGGGCTGCTGGATATCGTGACCTCGGCCAATATCGCCTGCGGTTATCATGCGGGCGATCCGGACGTGATGGCGGCGACGATGAAACACGCGGTGGCCAAGGGCACCGGCATCGGCGCGCATCCCGGTTTTCCCGACCTGCAGGGCTTTGGCCGCCGCTGGATGTCGGTGCCGCATGAGACGCTGGGCAACATGGTGCGCTACCAGCTGGGCGCGGCGCAGGCGATGGCGCGCGCGGCGGGCGGCGCGGTGCGGCATCTGAAGCTGCACGGGGCGCTGGCCAATATGGCCTCGGAAGATCTGGCGATGGCGCGGGCCTGCTATCAGGCGGCCTTGTCGGTGGACCCGGAGATCATCGTGATGGTGCTGGCGGGCACCGCGCAGCAGCAGGCGGCGCAGGAGCTGGGCTGCAAGACCGCTTGCGAGATCTTTGCCGACCGCGCCTATAACGATGATGCGACGCTGGTGGACCGCAGCCTGCCCGGCGCGGTGATCCATGATCCGGCAGAGGCCGGGCGGCGGATGGTCGAGATGGTGCGCGAGGGCGCCATCATCACCGCCAGCGGCAAGCGCATCCCGGCGCGGATCGACACCATCTGCCTGCATGGCGACACCCCGGCCGCGGTGGCGATTGCCGCCGATGTGCGCCGCGCGCTGCAGGACAGCGGCGTCGGGCTGGCGCAGTTCAGCGGCGCGGTGCTGTAAAAGCGCGGGGCGGGGGCAGATCGCCCCCGCGTTTTTCAGGCCTCAGCTGCGCGCCATCGCGGCAAAGGCGCCGCGGCCGGCCCGCTTGCCTGCGGTGAGGCCGTTCACTTTTTCGACGATGGCGGCGGCGTCGATGCCGTGGTGGCGGTAGAGGTCGCCGATGGTGCCGGTCTGGCCGAAATGCTCCACCCCCATCGGGATGGTCTGATGGCCTGCGACCGAGCCCAGCCAGGACAGCGTGGCGGGGTGGCCGTCGATCACGGTGATCAGCTTGCAGTGCGGCGGCAGCGCACCCATCAGGGTTTCCGCATGGGACTGCGCCGCGGCGTTGCCGCGCGAGCGCGCCCGCTGGGCGGCGGTCCAGCCGGAGTTCAGCCGGTCGGCAGAGGTCACTGCCAGCACGCCGATGTCGCGGCGTTCTTCGGCAATCATGCCTGCGGCCTTGATCGCCTCGGGCGCGACGGCACCCTGGTAGGCAATCACCACCTCGCAGTTCGGCCCCGGCGGGCGCAGCCAGTAGGCGCCGTCTATGGTGCCCTGGCGGAAGGCGTCATCGGCCCGCTTGCCGGGCTGTTCCAGCGGGTTGGTGGTGAGGCGCAGATAGACCGAGCCGCCGGTCTCGTCGCGCAGCCAGGTGCGTTCGTCCGGATCGCCCTCGCCGTCGCGCTGCACATAATCGAAGGCCCATTGCATGATCACCGCCAGCTCATCCGCGAAGGCGGGTTCAAAGGCGGCCAGACCGTCCTGGGACATGCCGATCAGCGGCGTGCCGATGGATTGGTGCGCGCCGCCCTCGGGGGCCAGGGTGACGCCCGAGGGCGTGCCCGCGAGGATGAAGCGCGCGTCCTGATAGCAGGCGTAGTTCAGCGCATCGAGGCCGCGGCTGACGAAGGGGTCGTAGACGGTGCCGATGGGAATGAGCCGCTTGCCGAACAGCGAATGCGACAGGCCCGCCGCGCCCAGGAGCAGCATCAGGTTCATCTCGGCAATGCCCAGCTCGATGTGCTGGCCCTCCGGCGTGAATTCCCATTTCGCGGTGGAGGGGATGCGGTGTTCGATGAAGGCATCGGCCTGGGCGGTGCGGGAGAACAGCTTGCGCCGGTTCACCCAGGGCCCGAGATTGGTGGTGCCGGTCACGTCCGGCGAGGTGGTGACGATGCGGTCCGCCAGGTCGCTGCTGCCCTTGGAGAGATCGTCGAGGATCTTGCCGAAGGCCATCTGGGTCGAAATCTCGCGTCCGGCGGGGGCGGCGATTTCGGGCACCGGAAGGCGGGCGTCGGCATAGCGGCGGGTGCCTTGGGCAAAGAAGGGCACTTCGGAGAGGAACTGGCGCAGGCCTTCCGGGTCCTGGACGGTGGCGAGGGGATCCCATTCCTGCCCCTCGGGCACGCCCATATGGGCCTGCCACTGGGCAAACTGGGCGGAATTCATCAGGCCGCCGTGGTTGTCCTTGTGGCCCGCAATCGGGGTGCCCCAGCCCTTGACCGTATAGGCCAGGAAGCAGACCGGGCGGTCGTGGGTGATGGCGTCGAAGGTTTCGGCCATCGTCTCCACGCAGTTGCCGCCGAGGTTTTCCATCAGCGCTGCCAACTCGGCATCGCTGCGGCGTTCGATCAGGGCGGTGACGTCGCCCTGATCGCCAAGGTCGTCAAGCAGGCGCTGGCGCCAGACCGCGCCGCCCATGAAGGTGAGGGCGGAATAGTCTTGGTTCGGGCAGGCGTCGATCCAGCCGCGCAGCTTGTCGCCGCCGGGTTCGGCAAAGGCGGCGCGCTGCAGGACGCCGTATTTCACCCGCACCACGTCCCAGCCGAAGGCGTCGAAGATCTTCTCGATCCGCTCGAACAGGCCCTCGCGGACGATGCCGTCGAGCGACTGGCGGTTGTAGTCGATGATCCACCAGCAATTGCGCAGATCGTTTTTCCAGCCCTCCTGCAGGGCTTCGTAGATGTTGCCCTCGTCCAGTTCGGCGTCACCCACAAGGGCCACCATGCGGCCCATCGGGGCGTCTGCGCCCCAGCTTTTGGCGGTGATGTAATCCTGGATCAGCGAGGCGAAGGAGGTGATCGCCACCCCCAGCCCGACCGAGCCGGTGGAGAAATCCACGTCGCAGGTGTCCTTGGTGCGGCTGGGGTAGCTTTGCACCCCGCCGAAGCCGCGGAAGTTCTCCATCTTTTCCCGGGTCTGGTTGCCCATCAGGTACTGCAGGGCGTGAAAGACCGGGGCGGCGTGGGGTTTCACCGCCACCCGGTCCTCGGGCCGCAGGGCGGAGAAATAGAGCGCCGTCATGATCGAGACCATCGAGGCCGAGGACGCCTGATGCCCGCCCACCTTGATCCCGTCCGCCTTGGGGCGGATGTGGTTGGCGTGGTGGACCATCCAGTGCGACAGCCACAGCAGCCGCTGTTCGATGGTCTTGAGGTGGGCAGGATCGGGGCGCATGGCGGTCTCCTTGAAGGGCGGGTTACTCGGCGGCCTGAAGGGCGGCGGGGGCCAGGGCCTGCTCCAGGTCGGCGATGATGTCTTCGGCGTCTTCCAGCCCGACCGACAGGCGGATGAGGCCGTCGCTGATGCCGTGCTCGGCGCGCTCCTCGGGCGTGTAGGTGGAATGCGTCATCGACGCCGGGTGCTGGATCAGGGTTTCGGCGTCGCCCAGCGACACCGCGCGCTGGATCATCTCCAGCCGGTTCATGAAGGCAATGCCGCCGGCCAGGCCGCCCTTGGCTTCGAAGGCGATCATGGCGCCGGGCTGGTCCATCTGGCGTTCCGCGATAGCGCGCTGTTCAAAGCTGTCGAGGCCCGGGAAATACACCGCGCCGACGGCGGGGTGCGCCTCGAGGTAGGCGGCGACGGTGCGGGCGGTGGCGCAGTGGCGGTCCATCCGCAGGTTCAGGGTCTTGATGCCGCGCAGGATCAGCATCGCGTTGAAGGGCGCCATCACCGCGCCGGTCATGTCCTTCATGCCAACCAGGCGGATCTCGGCGATCTGCTCGGCGGTGCCCGCGACCAGGCCGGCCACCACATCGCCGTGGCCGCCCAGGTACTTGGTGGCGGAGTGCAGAACGATGTCGGCGCCGTGTTCGATCGGGCGGGTCAGGTAGGGGGTGGCATAGGTGTTGTCGACCACCACCGTGGCGCCCGCCGCATGGGCGATCTCGGCGCTGGCGGCGATGTCGACCAGCCGCATGTTGGGGTTGGCCGGAGTCTCGAAATAGACCACGCGGGTTTTCTCCGACACCGCGGCGCGCAGGTTTTCCGGGTCGGTCATGTCGACATGGGTGATGGTGACGCCCCATTTCGCCAGGCCGTGGCGCATGAAGGCGAAGGTGCAGCCATAAAGCGTCTTGTCGACGATGACCTCGTCGCCGGGCGACAGCAGCGTCCATAGAACCGCGGTGATCGCGCCCATGCCGCTGGACAGGGCCAGGCCCGCCTCGGCACCTTCCAGCACCGCGATGCGCTGTTCCAGCAGGTCGCAGGTTGGGTTGGAGATACGGCTGTAGATATGGCCCTGACGCTCGCCCGCGAACATCTCGCCGCCGGCTTCGGCGGTCTCAAACGTGAAGGTCGATGTCAGGTGCAGCGGCGGGGTCAGCGCCCCGTCGTGGTCCTGCGGGTTGTAGGCGTGGTGAATGGCGCGGGTGGCAAATCCTGCGGAACGTTTCATGTCGGGCTCCTGATCTCTGTTGCTGCCATATTGCGCCTGTCCGGAAGGTGATGGATTGCCAATTATGCCAGCCAGAGAGTAGAATTTGGCATAATCTGCCAATCGGGGGCCGCATGGACAGCAAAGACAGACAGATCATCCGCGCCTTGCAGCGCGACGGGCGGATGACCAACCAGGATCTGGCCGAGGCGGTGAACCTGTCGCCCTCGCCCTGCCTGCGCCGGGTGCGGAACCTGGAGGCGAGCGGGGTGATCCGCGGCTACAGCGCCGATGTGGACGCCACGGCCTATGGCCTGGCGATCACCGTCTTTGTGCGGATCCGGCTGGAGCGGCACAATGAAACCGACGTTCAGTCCTTTGAAGGCCGGGTGCGGCGGATGGACGAGGTGCTGGAGTGCCATGTGCTGACCGGGGCGATGGATTACCAGCTGCGGGTGCTGGTGCCGGACCTGGAAGCCTATGAAAGCTTCATCCGCAACCGCATCCACCCGATCGGCGGCATCGCCTCGATCGACACCAGTTTCGTGTACGGCACGGTCAAGAAAACAGCCGTGTTCCCGCCCGCCTCCTGACCGGCAGGGGCAGGCGCCGGCCCGCTGCCCGGTTTGGCATGCCAAACGGCCCCGTCTTGTGGTATCATGGCAGCTTGGGGGCATGCGGGCCGGACGATCCGGCATCGTGCCCGAAAACGGCTCGCCTTTTACCCCAAGGGAGAGTCAGAATGCCAAGATTTATCGTGACCGGTTGTTATACCGCCTCTGCCATGAAGGCTATGGTTGAACGCCCCAGCGACCGCGAGGCTGCGTCCCGTGCTTTGGTCGAAGCGGCGGGCGGCACCCAGGAAAGCTTTTTCCTGACCACGGGGGACAGCGATTTTGCCATCCATGTGAACATTGACGATGTGTCGGCCCTGCTGGCGGGCTTGCTGGCGGTGGGCGCCAGCGGTGCGGTCAGCAACCTCAGGACCGTGCGGGCCTTTACCGCGGACGAATTCCTCGAGATGCAGAAGAAGGCCAGCGGCATTGCCGGCGCCTACAAGGCGCCTGGGGCGTAAGCGCCGCCTGCGCCGCGTTTCTGCGATGATCTGACAGCTCCGCCGTGCGGAAGCCGCCCGCCAGCGGCGCGCGGCGGAGGTCTCTGTGTGTCTGCCCGGCTGCTGGAGTGGTGCGGGCTGAAAAGTAGCGAGTCGAAATAATACTTGAAAAAGATAGCGACTCGAAACTACAAGAGGGCATCGCGAAGGGCATAACGGAGACATTGCAATGCGGATTTCACTTATTTCGGGCGCGGCGCTGATGCTGGCGGCTAGCGCAGCTTTGGCAGATGAGGGCCACGGCCGCGCGGCGGATCAGGACGGCGCTGTGCTGTCGGCGGCATCGGCGGACGGGACGCGGGCGGCCTTTGATATTCTGGCAGCACATGCGCACCGCAAGGGCAACCTGGTGACCTTTCACATGACCACCAATGGCGACGCGGGCGCCGAGGTGCCGGAGGCAACGGGCGCCGTGGGCGGGGCAGGGGTGCTGTCCTATGTCTGGCCGACCTCGCTGGACCCGTCGGTGGTTGGGTTCGAGGGCGGCACCGGCATTCTGGCGCTGGCGGCGACCAGCCACCCGGATTTCGACGACACGCCCCTGTTCGACGAGAACCAGGACGGCGATCCGGCTAATGACGGGGTGGTCTGGCACAGCCATTGGGTGGTGCTGACGCCAACTGAGGCCTGCGGCCCCGGGGCGCTGGCGGTGCGCGACATTCCGGAAGGCGAGACGCCGCAGCTGCCTGCGACCTGGCCCGGGTTCCCGGTGTTCCTCGACAGCCCAGGATTCTCGCCCGTGTTCGACGGGCCGGAGATCGCGGTGACAGCGGCCTTCGGCCGGGAGGTGGCGCTGGAGGGCGCGGCCTATGACGGAGTCACCGCGGCGCTGCGGGTGAATGCCAATATCCACGCGCCGCTGCTGTGTGTCACCGATGTGTTCGATGTGGCCTCCGGCGATCTGAGCCTGCCGGGCAAGCTGTGACCCCTGCCGCCCCGGCGGCCCCTTTGGCCGGCGCGCCGGGGCGGCGCCTGTGACCGAGCGGAGACAAGGAGACAGACATGCCCGCACCCGAACTTGATACCGTGCAGTGGTTCAACAGCCCCGGTCCCGTCACCCTGCAGTCGCTGCGGGGCCGGGTGGTGGTGATCGAGGCGTTTCAGATGCTGTGCCCGGGCTGTGTGCGCCACGGGCTGCCGCTGGCGCAGAAGGTGCGGGCGGCTTTTCCGCAGGACCGGGTGGCGGTGCTGGGGCTGCACACGGTGTTTGAGCATCACGCGGCGATGACGCCGGTGTCGCTGGCGGCGTTTCTGCAGGAATACCGGATCACCTTTCCGGTAGGGGTGGACCGGCCCGGCGGCGGGCCGATGCCGCGCACGATGGAGGCCTATGGGATGCGCGGCACCCCGAGCCTGCTGCTGATCGGCAGGGACGGGGAGCTGCGGGCGCATCACTTCGGCGAGGTTTCGGAGCTGCGGCTGGGGGCGGAAATTGCCGCGCTGATGGCGGAGGACGCGCCGGCGGCGGCGGGCGCCGCGCCGGACGGGGCCGGACCCGCGGCCGGCTGCGGCCCGGCGGGGTGCACCGTCTGAGCCGTGCCGGGCAGAAGAGGTCAGGAGAACAGGGCGGTCCAGGTCTCGATCAGGCCGGGGACGGCCCCGGGCGGCAGCGCCAGAAGCAGAAGCTCATCCTCATGCGCGGCGGCCAGGATGCGCAGATCAGGTGAGACCGGCAGCAGCAGGCAGTCGGGCCTGTGGGCGGGCATTCTGGCCGATCCCGGGCGGGCGGCGCTGGCGGCAAAGGCGCTGCGGACCGCCTGCAGCTGTTGCAGCAGGGGGGGCGGGCCGCCGCTGTCCGGCGCCTGCGCACCGGCAGGGCAATGGATCCATGCCAGGGCCTGCGCTGCGGCGGCGCTGCGCAGCGTGCCAAGCGGGCTGCGGCTGGCGGCGGCGAGCGCCTCCTGCAGCTGGGCGGCGGTGCAGCTGCCTGCGCCCTGCGGCGCTGCGCAGGGGCGGCGGCGGAAAGTGATGCCGGCGCCTGCGGCCTGCGCCTCCAGCCGGCGCAGCCGGGCGGCAAACAGCCGGGCGGCGGCGGCGGGGTCCTCCGGCGCGGCGCCCGCCTCCGCCGTGCCGCCCAGGCTGAGGCCTGCGAGCCTGCGGTGGGCGGCGGTGAGAACGGCGGCGGGGGCCTGGCCGATGCACAGGGTGATTTCGCGCGGCAGCACGGTTTCCCCGATTTCGCGCAGCAGGGCGGGCAGCAGCGGTTCCTGCCCCGCGGCGGCGCGCTGAGCCTGAGCAGTCAGCGCCTGCACCGGCTGCGCCAGCTGCCGCAGCGCCTGGAGCAGGGCGTCCGGGGCGGGCTTTGCGCCGGGGAGCTGGCGGGCAGGGCTGGTCATCCTGCGCCCCCGCCGAGACCGGCCAGCAGCGCCCGCGCAGGCGCGGCGAGGCGGGCGGCGGTGTCCGCGTCGCTGCAGGCGCACAGCAGCGCGTCGCCGGAGCCATCGGGCGCGCGGATGCAGAGGCGGGCCTCGCCCGGGACCAGCATCAGGATGTCATCGGCGGGCGGGCACGCTGCCTCCGGCCCGGCCTGCGCCGCGGCGTCGAGCATCAGGAAGCCGCGGCGGGCCTGCTGGCACAGCGCGTCGAGGTATTCCTGCGGGTGGCTGGCGGCGCTGCTGCTGCGCAGAACGATGCTGGCGCCCAGATCGCCGAAGGCCGCCAGGCGGCAGCCGTCCGCGCTCTGGCGCAGGGTGTCGAGCTGGCGGGCAAGCGTCACCTTGGGTCTCCTTCGTGGCGCGGGCACTCCGGGGCGGCAGCGGCTGGCATGGCGGTGTCAGTCTCCGGCGGGCTGGGTTTCAGGGCGGGCGCGGCCCGGGCGCTGGCTGCGCTTGGCCGGCGGCGCGACGCGGCGCGGCATCACCCGGCTGGCGGGAGCGGCACTGGCGGCGGCCTCGCGTTTGCTGCCGAAATCCAGCACTTCGGCGCGCGGACCTCCGCCCGCTTGCGGTGCGATTTGCGGGGCAGACTGGGGCTGGGCCGGGGCTGCGGCCTGGGCCGGGCGGCGGCCGGGCTCTGCCCAGTTCAGCAGCAGATCCACCAGATATTCGGCAAAGCGGTCGGCGCCGCTGGTCTTCCACGCCTCCATGTCGTCGCCCGCGGTCAGCGCCTGGCTGAGCGACAGCGGGAAGATGGCGTTGAAGGCATCGCCGGTTTCCTTTTGCACGCGGCGCAGCACGCGGTCGCGGTCGCGGGGATTGCGGAGCTTGTCGAAGTGGGTGATCAGCAGGGTGCTGGGGCCGCTGAGACGGCTGGAGATCTCCTCCCACGCGGCGGCTTCGGACTGGCGCCAGGCCTGGGTGGCATGGGTGCACCAGATCACGCTGTCGACCTCGGGCAGCAGCGCCTGCCAGACGCTGGCGGGCATGTTCGGGTCGGAGATGCCGGGCATGTCGATCAGGTCGCACAGCTCCAGCGCCTCGGCGGGCAGGGTCAGGCGGATCAGCGCGGTGCTTTCCAGCGGTGCCGCGGCGATGTCCTCCAGCGGCACCTCGGTTTCGCTGCCGTCGGTGCCGGTGAGGCTGGCGCCCTCCGGCCCATGCGACAGCCAGACCGGCGGCAGCCGGGTGGCGGTGACGCGGGTGGGCAGCGGGGCGCGGCCGGCCAGCAGGTTGGTCAGGGTGCTTTTGCCGGCGCTGAATTCCCCCATCAGCGCCAGGCGGGGCTTGCGCGCCGGGGCCGCGTCCGGAGCGAGGGGGGCAGGAATGGCGGTGTGCTGGGTCATGCGGTGAAGCTCCTGAGGGTTTCCAAGGCGGTGGCGGTCTGGGTCTGGCGGCGGCGGGCCTCATCGCCGGCAAACAGCGCCTGCATGTCGCCGCCGCCGCGGCGGCAGTCGGCGATTTCCAGCAGGATGTCGCGCTGATCGTCGAAGAAGCCCTGCAGCCGGGCGAGGATGGCGGCGCGGGCGTCCGCGGTCTGCACGGTCTTGAGCTGGGTCATGAAGTCCTCTGTCTCGCCTGCGATCAGGCTGCGGAACTGTTTGGCAAAGGCCTTGTAGCCGCGGGTGCGGCGCCACCAGGAGGCCCACCAGCTATCGTTGAAATCCAGTGCGATGGACTGCGCCAGCGCCACCGGCGAGGCGGGCTGGGGCACCTCGGGCACCGCAAGCTGGATGCCCTCGACCGCCGGGCCGAAGCCGTCGTAAAGCAGCTCTGCCACATCCTGCACCGCGGCCTCGTAGCGGGTCTGCGCGGCGGATTGCAGGCGGCTGGCCATCACCGAATAGGCCGAGCGCAGCAGCATCCGCAGCCCGGCCGGGTCGTATTCCCAATGGCAGTCCTCGCCCCATTTCTCCAGATGGTCGATCAGCGCGTGGGTGGCGCGGTCGGTAAAGGTGGCATGCGCCCGGTCGGCGCGGTCGCGGAAGGCGTCGAGCACCTGGCCCGCCTCTGCCTCCAGCGCCTCAAGGTGGGTCTGGCACAGATCCTCAAAGGCGGTGCGGACGTCGTGCAGGTTGGCGCCGCCGCCGCTGCCCTCGCCCTGCACCATGACCGCGTTGGCGGCCTGCTGGCCGGTGGCGGCCGTGGTGGCGGAGGCGGCAATGCGCGTCAGCAGCGGGGTGCCGAGGTCGGCGGCGATGCGTTCGCAGACCGCGCGGTTCAGGGCCGGGATGCCCGACAGCTCCCACACCATGTTCTGGGCGGTGGCCTTGGCGTGGGACGCGTTGACCGACGCCTCGGCCCAGCTGAGCAGCGCGGCGGAACTGGCGGGATCCATATCCTCCAGCCCGCCGGTCAGCACCTTGTTGGCCCAATAGGCGCTGCCGAACAGGATGGTGGCCTCCTGCGGGCCGTGGTGCGCTTGCAGGGTCTGGCGGATGCTGGCCTCGATCTCGGCCACCTGGTTTGCGGGGTCGGCCAGCTCGTCGATGCGGTTGACGAAGATCACCACCTCGCGCGATTTGAGGTTGGAGATCATCCGGATCAGCCCCATGTCAACCGAGGTGAGCGCCTGGCCCGCCGACAGCACCACAACGCAGATGCGGCTGTCGCGGATCGCCTGGATGGTGATCTGCTCGCGCATCATGAAGGTGTCGTTTACGCCCGGCGTGTCGCGCAGGCAGAGGCGGTGCGGCACGCTCTGGCAGTTCAGGTACAGATCGGCGGCGCGGGTGATGTCGGCAAAGCGGCCCTGTTCGTCCACGGCGCCCGGTTCCTCGCCGCCGAAGTCGTCGCCGAGGCAGATGTAGCGTTCGATCAGGTTCTTGTCGAAATAGCCGTAGTCGTGCTTCTGCCCCATCAGGAGCTCGAACTTGCGGCCCAGCCGCTGGCGGGAGCGTTCGCGCATCTCCTCGATCTGGGCGCGGATCTTCTGCAGCTCGCTGCCGGCGCCGGCACGGCCGGCCATTTCGCCGATGCGGCCGCCCTTGGTGGTCAGCCGGTCCCATTCGTCCTCGGTCATGAACTGGAAGCTGGCCTTGTTTTCGGTGCGGGTCCCGTCCGGTTCCAGGTGCAATGAGGTGACAACCGAGGTCCAGGGATTGACGTCGGAGGGCAGCAGGTCGGCCCAGCCCGCCATGGCGTTCACCAGAGAGGTCTTGCCGGACTTCACCTGCCCCAGCAGGGTGACGCTGGGCTCGAACGCGGCGAGTTCCGCCTGCAGCCGGGCGAGGCTGCGCCGGACCCGCTCGCCCGACACCTCGGCAAGGGCGGCCAGCGCGGTATCCAGCCGCTGCGCCTTGCGGGCAAACGCCGCCAGCGGCTCCAGCCCGGCGTTCAGGTTGGTCGGCCGCGCGGAGGCGCGGATGTCGGTGGCACTCTCGATCTGGGCTTCCATGTTCATGGCTGAATCTGCTGTTCCTGCATTGGCGTGTTCTTGGGCGCGTTTCCGGGCGCGGGCGCTACCCGGGGGGGACTTCGGCCAGCTCCTTCTTCAGTTGGAAAAGCAGCGTCACCGCGTCGATGGCCGCGTCTTCGTCCTGTTCCAGCTGGCACAGCATCAACAGCTCCTCGCCGTCCTGGGCGGCGTCGCGGGCGGCGCTGACCGCGGCGCTGCCGGGCAGGGTCTCCAGCGAGGCGGTCAGGCTGCGGATCAGGTCCATGCAGTGCGCCAGGACAGGGCCTGCCTGCGGGCCGCCGGCCGCTTCGGCCTGGGCCAGCATGTCCTCGGCGCCGCTTTGCAGCTGGTCCAGCGCCGCGGCCAAGCTGGCGGCGGGGGCTGGCGGTGCTGCGGCGGGGCTGGCCGCGGGCGGCGGCGGAGCGTCTGCCGGGAGGGGGCCGCCAAACTGGCGGATCAGCAGTTCCGCCTGATCCGCATCCGAGGCGCGGCCCAGGCCGATCTGGCGCTGCACGTCTTCGGCCAGCTGCCTGCCGCCGCTGGAGCGCCACAGATCCTCTGCCGGGGCGCCGGCGTTCTGCGCCGTGAGGCCCTGGATGGCGGCCACCGGATAGACGCCGAGAAACTCCTCTGCGGCGACCGGCTCCAGCGACTGGATCAGGCCGGGAAGGATGCCGCGCATGATCTGGCGGTCGGCCATGGTGAGCACCAGAAAGCTGTGATCCTTGGTGCTGTCCGGCATCGCCGACCACAGGGCCTGCTCGGCCTCGGGGAAGGTTTCGCTGCACCACAGGATGATGTCCGCCATGGCGGCGGCCTGCTGCAGCGTGTCCTGCTGGCGGCCGGGCGGGCCTGCCAGCGGGATTTCGCAAAAGCTGTGGGCGCGCAGCCGCAGGTCGGGCAGGTGTTGGCGCACCCGCAGCGCATCCGGCGGCACGGCGGAGTCTGCCAGGCAGCCGGCCTGCTGCCGGCGCGTGCCCGCAGGGGTGTCGAACACCACCTGCTCCTCGGGCCCGTAGCAGATCTCGACCGGCAGGCCCGCGGCGGTCTTGCCGATCACCACCCGGCCCAGAAGCATGTCGATCAGCGCCGATTTGCCGGTGCCCGGGGCGCCGGTGACAGCCACCCGGACCGGCTGCCGCAGCCGTTGCAGCAACTGGCTGCCCCAGCCGGTGACGTCCGGCGGCAGCAGCCCGGTGCTGAGCGTGTGCTCCAGCTGGCCGGCAAGCGGGGTTATGTCTCGCTGGGGAAGGCTCACACCGGTGCATCCGTCTTGGTTTGGCTGGCGGCGGGCGCGCCGCGCCATGTCGCGGAGGCCAGCAGGGTCACGACGCGGCGTCCGGCGCGGGGGCGCGGTGCCGGAGTTTGCGGCGGCGGTGCGGGCTGTGCCGGGGCCGGAGCCGGGGCCGGTTCAGGGTGCCCGGCGCGCGGGTCGAAGGGTTTGATGACGCAAAGCGCGGCATTGTCCTGTTCGGGCGCGTTCAGCGCCTCCAGCCGCTGCATCAGCACCGCGCCGATGCGGGCGCTGGGGCTCAGGCGTTCGGCGGCCAGCACGGCGGCGATTTCGGCTTCGGGCAGGAATTGCAGCCCGTCGCTGGCGGCCAGCACGATATCGCCCGCCTGCAGGCGCACCGGGGCGCTGCGGCAGTCGAGGCGGGGGATGCCCGCGCCGGTCAGCACCGAGGTGACGCAGTGGCGGTCCGGGTGGCTGGCGGCCTCGGCGGCGTCCATCCGGCCCTCGGCCACCAGGCCATCCAATTCAGACGCCATCGAGTGATCGGCGTTGAGCCGGATCAGGCGGCCCTCGCGGAACAGGTAGAGCGGCGAGTCCCCGGCCGAGATCCAATAGAGCCGGTCGCAAAACAGCACCGGCGCCAGCAGGGTGGCGCCCATGCCGCGGGCCTGGGGCTGATGGCTGGCATATTCGCCAAGACAGGCGTCGGCGCCATTGGCGGCCTGCTGCAGCACCGCGCCGATGGCCTGTTCCAGCGCCGCCGGGTCGCCAGCCTGCAGTTTCAGCTCGCTGAACACCTCGGTAACCACGATCCGGCTGGCGATGTCGCCGGCCGCATGGCCGCCCATGCCGTCGGCCAGCACCGCAAAGCCGGTGCCGGTGCCGGCCGGGAAATCGGCGGCGACCGCATCCTCCTGACGCTCGCGGCGGCCCTGGCTGATGGCCGTCGCGGCGTCGTATTCGATCTCAGCGGAATGCAGCATCTGCGGCATCGCTGTGTTGCGGCTGGTCCCAGCCGAAGTCCGCGCCGCACAGCGGCACGAAGCGCAGGCTGGTTTCGCCGATCCGGATCACGTCGCCCGCCGACAGCGCCTCGGTGCTGAGCACGGGGCGGCCGTTGCGGCGCACCAGGTTGGCCTTGCCGCCGTGGCCGATGAAGAAGGACTTCTGCTCCGGATCATAAGCGATGGCGGCGTGGTTGTCGCGGGAGATGCTGTTGTCGCCGAAGTCGAGCCGCACGGTCTGGTCCGCGCCGCGGCCGATCACAGTGACGCCGCTGAACAGGGTGAAGGCGGCGCCGCGGCCCGGCCCCTGCACGATGGCGAGCCAGCCGACGGGAAACTGGGTGTAGCCGGGCGCCGCGGCCTCTGCGCTGCGGGCGAAGGGGTCGCTGGCGGCGGCCTGCGCCGGGCTGAACCCCAGGAGGCGGGTCTTGACCCGGCCCGCGCGGCTGGCGCCGCGGCCCATCGAGGGCGCGGGCACGTCAATCGGCGCGTCGGCCGGGGCGGCGGCGGGTGCGCAGACGGCGGCCTGCGGCGCCTCCGCCGGGGGCGCTTCCCATGCGGGCTGCGCTGCCGGGGCCGCGGCAGCCTGAGGGGCCGGGGGTTCCGCCGCGATGAAGGCGGGTTCCGGCTGCACTGCGGGCTGCACTTCCGGCTGCGGGTCCAGCTCAGGAGCGGGTGCTGCGGCGGTTTCGGTGCGGTCTCCCATGGCGTCCGGGGTCCGTCCGGCGGTGTGGCTGCGCGTGAAGATCCGGTAGGGTCTGGCGGTGTCCGCGTCCGGCTCCGGCTGCTGCAGGCGGCTGAAATCCGGATCCGCCGCGACGGCCTCTGCCGTGTCGTCGTTTGCGTGTTCCGGCTGGGCAAAGAAATCCTCTTCCGGCGCTTCCGCGGGATCCGCCTCTGCGGTGTCATGCTCCGGGGCGGCGAAGAAGGCGGCGGTGTCCGGGCGGTCCGGTGCCGCGGTCCGGGTCTGCTCGCGGGCGAAGAAGGCGGCAATCGCATCTTCTTCCGGTTCGGGCCCGCTCAAACCGGCGAAATCATCGTCCGGTTCACCGTCCAGGTCTGCCGCGGGCACGTCCGGCGGGTCGCGGAAAGCCTCTGTCAGAGCCGCGGCGGCGTCAGGGCTGGCGGGGGGCGGACCGGGTTCCGGGTCCAGCCGGAAGCTGCTGCCGAGGCTGAAGGGCGCGCGGCTGCCGGTGTCCTCTGCGGGCGGCTGCACCGGTTCCGCGGCTGGGGCGGCGGCGCCGTCCAGGCGGACTCGTTCCCGCTTTTCGCCAATGATATCCTTGATGAACTTCATACCCATTCCCTTCAGTTCTTAACCGTTTGCGGGCTGTTGGCGGGACGCCCGAAGATCCTGCGCAAGCGGCCGGCGAATGTCGGCTTGTCCCGGCGCAGGCCCAGTGCCGGGTCCGACGGATCTGCCAGCGGTACCGGGGCCGCGCCCGGCGGCTGCTGCGCGGAAGGGGCGATTTTCTTGCGCCAGGAGATCGCATCCTCTTCTTCCAGCCAGGCCTCCAGGTCGGTGACCGGCTCGCCGAAGATGTTGACCAGCGGGCGGCGCGGTCCGGAGGGCGGGGCGGCAGGCGGGGTCTGCGCCTGGCGGGCGGAGCGGGGCAGGCCGGGTTTGAGGCTGTCATTGGTCTTGGCGACCAGCTCGGAGATTGCCGCGGCCAGCCGGCTGCCGTCGTCGGCGCAGGCGGCTGCCGCCGCGGGGGCCGCCGGCCCGGTTTGCGGGTCTGCGGCCTGCTGCGGCGCGTCTTCCTCCGCCAGGGCGGCGGCCCAGCCGCTGGCGCTTTGGAACCGTTCCGCCGGAAGCACCGACATTGCCATGTCCACGGTCGCCAGCAGCGCCGGGTCCGCGGCCCAGGGCCCGCCCAGCAGCGGGCGGCAGGGGTCCGGAGAGCCCGCCAGCAGCGCCGCCAGCCGCTTTTGGCTGGCCGCGGGCGGAGCGCCGGTGATCAGGTAATAGAGCGTGGCGCCAAGCGCGTAGAGGTCGCAGGCCGGGCGCTGGGGCAGATCGGGGCTGTAAAGCTCATGGGCAGAATAGCCGTCCTTGACCGCCAGCAGCATCGGCAGCGCGGTGCTGTCATCGGGGGTGCTGCCGCAGGCGGCGCCGAAGTCGATCAGCGTCACGGTGCCGTCCTTGCCCAGCAGGATGTTGTCCGGTGAGATATCGCGGTGCAGGACGCCCAGCCGGTGCAGGCAGTCCAGCGCCTCCAGCGACTGATCGAGGATCCGGCGCAGCACCGGCCCGGTCAGCCGCTCCGGCTGCTCCTCGCGCACGGTGAGCAGGTCCAGCCCGTCGATGAACTCCATCGCGATATAGGCGGTCTGGTTTTCCTTGAACACCTGGTGGACACCGACGATGGCGGGATGCCGGGCGCGCGCCAGCAGATGCGCCTCGCGCAGGAAGGCGCGCAGCACGTTGCGGCAGGATCTGGCATGTTCGGGGGCGCTGGGTTCCACATCGGTGCCGCTGCGGCGGCAGAGTCCCGCCGGATAGCATTCCTTGATCACGACGCGGCGTTCCAGGCTGTCGCGGGCCAGATAGGTGATGCCGAAGCCGCCGCTGAGCAGAGGCCGCTCGATCTGGTACTGGCCCTGCAGCAGCTTGAAGCCGCAGGGCAGTTCGCAGGCCGGCGCCGGATCGGCGGAAAAGATGTCATGCGGCACAGCGTCAGGTCCTCGTGGCGGCGTGGGGCCCGGGCAGAGGGCGCGGGCTGGCCTTCACGCTGGAAGCCAATTGCGGAATGTTCGCGGCAGCTTCCGGGCAATTGCGGCAGGCTTGCCCGATTTTCGCCGCATTTTCCCGGAAAGGGCTGTAAACACAGGGTTAAGAGCCTGCCGGCGACTTGCGTTGAAGTTAGTTAAACTGGGCGCCTATACGGCAGGCAGCCCGGCAGCAGCGGGGCCAGGCCTGAAGCCGGCCGGCCAAGTGCCCCGCGGTAAGGGCCGCCCCAGCGCGGCTTGCGCAGGGGCAAGGCGCCTAAAGCGTTGCAAAACTTTGCTTTTCCCCGTCTTTTATCGCGGCGGAAGCCCATTGATTCGGTTTTGGCGAACGCTATAGTGCTGCTGACTAGGGGGAACGGTTCCGTGGCTAAGGCCCAATATGAGAACTTGCGTGCCCGGCTGCGCGGGGACACGCGGCACTGCCATGCCGCGCTGGATGATCAGGTAACCCGGCTGGATCAGCAGGGCACGGAGGGCTATGCGCGTTTTCTGCTGCTGCAGTGGCGGCTGTTTGCGGCGCTGGAGCCGGTGAGCCAGAGCGCCGCCTGCGCGCCGGTGATCCGTGATCTGACGCAGCGGGCGGGCGCGGATCTGGAGCAGCTGGGCCGCCTGGCGCCTGTGCCGCGGCTGCCGCTGGACCCGCATCCGCTGGCGGTGGATTACGTGGTGTCCGGCTCGCGCTTGGGTGCGAAGGTGCTGCGCAAGCGCTGGCTGGACCGCGGCCTGCCGGAGACCGCCTATGCGGGCAGCTATTTGTCGGCGCCGCCCTATATGGACTACTGGCGCGGCTATGTGGCCCGGGCCGAAGCGCTTCCGGCCGGCGGCGCGGCGGCGGACCGGATTGTCACAGATGCTACCGGCCTGTTCGAATTTTGCTTAGAATGCATTGATGCTGAGTCTGCCGAGGGGAGGGCGGTTCATGCCTGACGAAACTTCCAGTGCCGCCGAGGCGCAGGTGGATCTGACGACCTGCGATCAGGAGCCGATCCATATTATCGGCCATGTGCAGAGCTTTGGCTGCCTGATTGCGGTTTCTGCGGACTGGATCATCGCCCATGCCTCTGCCAATTGCGCCGAGGTTCTGGGACTGGATGAGTCGGATCTGGCGGGGCGGCCGGTGATGGATATTCTCAGCCCGCAGGCGTTGCACGATCTGCGCACCCGGATGCAGATGCTGCGGATGCAGCAGAGCGCGGTGCGGGTGTTCGGCTATGACCTGCGCGGCGACGGGCAGAAGTTTGACGTCTCGATCCACCAGTCCGGGCGGCTGTTCGTTCTGGAGTTCGAGCGCCGGGCAGCGGATGCGCGCGATGTGCATGATCCGGGGCTGGTGCAGGCACTGATCGGCCGGGTGCAGCGCCACGGGGCGCTGGACGCGATGGCGAAGGAGGCCGCAAGGGGCCTCAAAGCGCTGAGCGGCTATGGCCGGGTCATGGTCTACAAGTTCGAGGAAGACGGCAGCGGCACCGTCATCGCGGAGGCCCGCGATTCGGACCTGGAGCCGTTTCTGGGCCTGCGCTATCCGGCCAGCGATATCCCCAAGCAGGCCCGGGCGCTGTATGTGCGCAACATGCTGCGGATCATTCCCGACGTCACGGCGCCGGTCCACCCGGTGCTGCCGGAAACCGATCCCAATGGCGAACCGCTGGACCTGTCGCTGGCGGTGACCCGGGCGGTGTCTCCGATCCATATGGAATATCTCAGGAACATGGGGGTTGCGGCCTCGATGTCGGTGTCTATCCTGCGCAATGGCCAGCTTTGGGGTCTGTTCGCCTGCCATCACCCCAAGCCGCAGTACCTCAGCTATGAAATGCGCACTTCGGTGGAGCTGTTTGCGCAGCTGTTCAACTATGAGCTGGCGCAAATGGAAATGGCCGATGAGCTGGGCGACATCGACCGTTCCAGGGAGCTGCATGACAGCCTGATGCCGCAGCTGTCCAATGGCTCCAACCTGTTTGCGGCTTTTGAAGACCTGTGCAGCGGCATCGGCGAGGTCATCCCCTTTGACGGGGCCGCGATTTATTCGGACGGGCAGTACAAATCGACCGGATCCGCTCCGGTGGAAGAGGAGTTCCTGGGGCTGGTGCGGTTCCTGAACACCACGCCGCCCGCGCAGGTCTATAGCAACAGCAACCTGATCAAGCGCTATCCGGCCACTGACGGGTTTGCGGACCGGGTGGCCGGGCTGCTGGCGATCCCGGTGTCGCGCAAGCCGCGGGATTATTTTGTGCTGTTCCGGCGCGAGGTGATCAAATCGGTGACCTGGGCCGGCAACCCCGAAAAACCCGCCGAACCGGGGCCGAATGGCCTGCGGCTGACGCCGCGCAAGAGTTTCGAGGCCTGGCAGGAGGTGGCGCGCGGCCATTGCCAGCCGTGGAAGCAGCGCGAGCAGCGCACTGCCGAGGCCCTGCGCACAACCCTGATCGAAGTGGTTCTGAAGCTGTCGGATGAGAACAACGCCGCCCGCAAGCGGGCGCAGGACCAGCAGGAGCTGCTGATTGCGGAGCTGAACCACCGGGTGCGCAACATCCTGAACCTGATCCGCGGGCTGGTGTCGCAGGGCAAGGAGTCGGTGAAATCCGCCGATGCCTTTGGCGAGGTGCTGGACGCGCGCATTCACGCGCTGGCGCGGGCGCATGACCAGCTGACCGGCTCGGAATGGGACTGGAGCCCGCTGACGGTGCTGATCGGGACGGAAACCGAGGCGTTTCTGTCGGGCAAGGCCAGCCGGGTGTCGATTGACGGCGAAGCGCTGGAGCTGTCGCCCGCGGCGTTTACCTGCATGGCGCTGGTCATTCATGAGCTGGTGACGAACTCGGTCAAATACGGCGCGCTCAGCGACTCGTCCGGGCGGGTGGAAATCCGCACCGCGCTGAACGGCGATGGCACCGCCGCGCTGAGCTGGCGCGAATGCGATGGCCCGCCGGTCCAGGCACCGCGGCGCAGGGGCTTCGGCACCACGCTGATCGAGCAATCGGTGCCGTTTGAGCTGCGGGGCGAAGCGAACGTGAGATACCAGCTCACCGGGCTGGAGGCGGACTTTGTGCTGCCCGCCCGCCATGTGCGCAAGGCGGAAAAGCCTGCGGCCCCGGCGCCGAAGACCGGCGCGCGGCAGGCGTCGGTCGTGCCGCGCCTGTCCGGCAATGCGCTGGTGCTGGAAGACAACATGATCATCGCCATGGATGCGGCGGACATGCTGTCTCAGCTGGGCGCCGAAAAGGTGGAGACCTGCAGCGGGGTCGAGACCGCGCTGAACCTGCTGGAGCGGGGCGGCACACAGTTTGTGCTGGCGGACATGAACCTGGGGCCGGAAAACTCGCTGCCGGTGGTGGAGAGGTGCCGCGAGCTGGGCATCGCGGTGGTGCTGGCCACGGGGTACGGCGCAACGGATGACATCACCAAGCGCTTCCCGGGGCTGAAAATCCTGAAAAAGCCCTACACGGTGGAGCAGCTGAGTGCGGTTCTGGAGACGATGGCCTTCGCCGGCAACGCGGGCTGATTGCCGCCGCCGGGCAGCGGCCCCGCTGAACGGATCAGGGCTGAACGGAATAGGCCCGCCGGTGTTGTCCGGCGGGCCTGATCGTTTGCGGCTTGCCGCGCTGGCTGCGGGTCAGGCCGCGTTTCAGGCCACGTCGCTGAAGTTGATCACCCGGTGAATGCCGACGTCCGGTTCGCTCACGTCGTCGCGCATTGCGGCGTTCAGCATCTTCAGCCCGACCAGGATCGGGTTGGAATCCGACGCCCAGATCGCAGCCTCGCGCGGGGTCAGCTGCAGCAGGGTGACCTTGGGATCCTCGCGGCCCTTCTCGAACCAGGCCGCCACCGGCGGGCTCCACAGGCTGTCGAGCTTTTCCTCGCTCTGATAGACCACCAGCGGGCCTTTGACCGAGGCGTGGTAATCGCCCTTTTGCGACTGGTAGCAGAAGGTGGCCTCCGCCCCCAGTCCGACCGCAGCCACCAGATCGGTGTCGGCGGAGGTGATGAACCAGATTTCGCCGCTGTCAGGGTCGGAAAAATGGCTCATCGGCTGCGGGTGCTGGCTGCTGCCGTCGACCGACAGCATGCCGGTGCGGGTGTCCTCAAGGCGTTTCCACAGCTGGGCGGCGGCGTCGGCGTCACTGTCAGGTCTGCGGGCCATGTCAGAGGCTCTCCAGCATACGGTCGACAGTCTCGCGGATATCGTCCTTGGTCTTGCCCAGGCGCTGCTGCAGCAGCCCTTCCAGCTTCTGGCGCTCGCCCTTGGTTTCTTCCAGCTCGTTTTCGGTCAGTTCGCCGTAGGTTTCCCGCAGGCGGCCCTTCAGCTCGGTCCATTTGCCGGTGATGCGGTCGTCGTCCATGTCGTGTCCTCCTTGGGAAAGTGCAGGGGTCCGCCGCGCTGCGGCGGCAACACTAGGAGAACGCGGTGGCGGCTGCGAAGTTCCGTGATTGCGCGGTATCTCTGCCGTGCAGCCATCAGGCGAAACGGCTGGCCCCGTCCCGGACAGGGCTCCGGCGGCAGACAGGCCTGCTGCCGCCGGGCAAAAGGCGGCTATTCGCCCAGAAGCTGCATTGCCGCGTCCAGATGCGGGGTTGCGAACGGGCGGCTCAGCATCGGCAGCGACCGCAGCTCCGGCTCGGTGGTGTCGCCGTTGATCAGGATGAGGCGCCATTCCTTGGCCATGGCCGACTGCAGCCAGTCGCGGGCGGCGGGAACGCTGAGCGGAAACCCGAAGAACACAAGGTGCGGCGGCTGTGCGGCATAGTCCAGCGCTGCGGCAAGCCCGTCGAGGCGGGTCTCGGTGCTCACCGCCGGGTACCCCCGCCGCAGCAGGTAGTCGCTGATGTCCGCGGCCTCCAGGGCGTTGGGGGTCAGGATCAGAACGGGCGTTTGCGCGCCGGCGGCTGTAGTGCTCATTGGTCTTCCTCAGTTTTTTGAATGTGAGGAATGGCACCGACGTAGGGTCAGGCGCATTAAACTGTGACATATCAGCGGGATAAAATTTAAACAGGCGGCGGAGGTTCGCCCGGATCCGGTGCGGTTACGCTCTTGCGCTGGCGGTCTGCTGCGGCAAAGACTGGTTGGGCCCCGGTTGCAACTTGCGGGGCAGGTTTTTCATCAGGAGGATGCGGAATTGAGCCGCGACATGACATGTTTAACCGCGCGTGCAGGGCGCTGGCCCGGGGCGCGCCGGGCGCTGCTGGCGGGTTTGCATTTATTAATCCTGCTGGCGGCGCTGTGCCTTGGCGGCACCGGTGCCCAGGCGCAGACCACAGCGGATCCGGTGCAGACCGACGGCCGGATCGAGGTCGGCGACGCGGCGGTGCGCGACAGCGAAATCCTGAACCGGATCGAGAAGCTGCTGGCGGAAATCGAGGGCTACGGGGCGGTGACTGTGTCGGTGTCCGAAGGGGTGGTCCGCATCACCGGCGAGGTGATCGACAACGCCGCCCAGGACCGGCTGACGCAGATCATCAACCGGGTCGCCGGGGTGGTGGCGATCGAGAACGAGACCGAGATCAGCGGCACCCTGGAGGAGCGGCTGGCCCCGGCGATGGAGCGGATTGCGGCCCGGACCCGCAACCTGCTGGCAAACGGTCCGATCTTTCTGGTGGCGCTGGCCGCCTTTGCGGCGGTGGCGGCGGGCGGCTGGCTGCTGACCACCCGGATCGGCATCTGGACATGGCTGGCGCCCAATGCCTTTATCGCCGATGTTTACAGGGCGGTGGCGCGGATCCTGTTCATCCTGACCGGGCTGGTGCTGGCGCTCGACATTATGAATGCCACCGCGCTGATTGGTGCGGTGCTGGGCGCGGCGGGGGTGGTCGGCCTGGCGCTTGGCTTTGCGGTGCGCGACACGGTGGAGAATTTCATCGCCTCGATCCTGCTCAGCCTGCGGCAGCCGTTCCGGCCCAATGATTTTGTCGATATCCAGGGCGATCAGGGCACCGTGGCGCGGCTGACCTCGCGCGCGACGATCCTGATTTCGCCAGAGGGCAACCACATCCGCATTCCCAATGCCACGGTGTTCAAGGGCCGTATCGTGAATTTCACCCGCGACCCGCGGCGGCGCTTCGGCTTTGACCTTGGGGTGGATGCGGATGCGGATCTGGCGGCAGCGCTGTCGACCGCCGTTGCCGCGCTGGACGCGCAACCCTTTGTGCTGGATGATCCCGAAGTCGGCGCCTGGATCAGCGAGGTGGGGGATTCTAACGTGATCCTGACCTTCACCGGCTGGGTGGACCAGACCCGGGTGGATTTCGCCAAGGCGCGCGGCGAGGCGATCCGGGCCGCCAAGATGGCGCTGGAGGCAGCGGGCTTTGGCCTGCCGGAGCCGATCTACAGGGTCCGGCTGGACAGCGCCGCAGAGGCGGCGCCAGCCCCGGCCAAGGATACCGCCGCAAAACAGGCGCCGCGGGAGGCCGTCAGCGCGGACTTGCCGGAGGCCGCCGACCCCGAACGGACGGAACTGGCGGCTGCCGGCGCCGCGCGGCGGGAGCGCGAGGGACTGGATGGCGGCGAAAACCTGCTGGATGCGCAGCAACAGGCAGAGTGACAGGGCCGCGAGGCGGCGCTGCCGCGCAAACGGAAACGGCCCGGCTGTGAACAGCCGGGCCGGGACATGCCGTATGCGTAAAGATCAGATTTTTGCAGCCGAGGAGCGCGGTCCTGCGACAAGCCAGGCGATGAAGCCCAGCACCGGCAAGATAAGGATGACGAGCACCCAGACGATCTTGGCGGCGGTTGAGGCCCCGGACCCCAGAACCTGAATGATTGCGTAGATGTCGGCAGCAAGGACCAGAAGGCCAATCAGTCCATATTCCATTGTGTATCCCCTAATGATGCTCTGATGGCCTAACGCGTGCAGCCGGCGATTGTTCCAAATTTATTCTACAGGGCTGGTTTGCAGGGGCTTTTGCGGTCCCAGCGGCGGTGCCAGGCAGTCTGGCCCTGACCGCCCGCATTCCGCGGGGGCCGTGCAGCCCGATGCAGGCCGCACCAGAGCGCAAAAAAAAGCGCAGCGGCGTGCGCTGCGCTTTTTTTCCGTCCTGTAAAGCGCGGATTAGCCGTCTTCCTTGGCGTCTTCTTCCGGGCTCTGAATGTCGACGGTCGGAACGGTCACGGTCACGTCCTTGGTACCGGTCTCGATGTCGCCGACTTCGGCTTCGAACTCGGGCAGCTGGCCGCCCTCAACTTTGACATCGACGTCAGGCAGGCGGGTTTCTTCGGTCTGGTCGATGTCGACCATGTAAACAGCAAAAACCAGCACAAGAATGCCGGCGATGGCGGCGAAGATATAGGAAGGTTTCATCGTACTGTCCTTTCGGGTTTCGTCAGCCGGTCAACGCGCCGGAGTCCGCAAAGGTTCCCGCGCCAAGTGCCGCAGTTGCAGGTTTCCGCAGGGGCAGCCCGGGTTAAGGCATTGGAGTCAAAAGAAACAAAATTACGCCGTGCCGCAGCATTTTCGGGACTTTTCCGGGGCCGGGGCCGCGATCACAGGCTGAGACTGGCTTCGATTTCCGCCTGCATATGCCCGATTGCGGCGCACAGCCGCGCCGTGAAGGCCTCGGACGTCAGGGACGGGGTGGCGTAGCCGGGGGTGAGAATCGAGACGCTGGAACTGATTCGCGGCGTGAACCGGCGAATCGCCAGCCCTGCGGTTGTCTGGCGCTGCTGCAAACAGCCATAGGCGGTGATCATGTCGCAGATCATGTAACACATGCCCGCCGCAACAAACTGCAGGCCGGGGGCCCAGGTGCGCAGCTCCAGCCGCTTGCGGAACCGGCAGCCGCTGCGCTGAAACGCGGCCTCGGTCCGGACCGTCATGGGGTGCTTTTCAAACAGCACCGCCATCGGCGCCCCGTCCAGATCCTGCGGCGTGATCTGTTCGGCCGAGGCCAGCGGATCGCTTTCCGGGACGATGCAGACGCTTTCCAGGTCGAAGTCCGTCTGCTTGATGGACGGGCGCGGCTCCGGGGTTTCGGCAAAGCCGATGTCGAACTGCTGCGAGGCGATCAAATCCTCGATCACATCCGAGGACCGCATGATCAGCGAGACCTCCAGATCATCCTTGCCTTGCAGAAAATCCGTTAAAATCCTTGGCATGAACAGCCCGGCCGCCGCCGGGTGGCAGGCGACCCGCAGCTTGCCGGCCTCATGGCTGCGGATCTTGCTCACCGTGCGCTCGATCCGCTCGATGCGTTCCAGCACGGCCTCGCATTCCTCCAGAAAGAAACGGGCCTCCGGGGTTGGGATCAGCTTGCCCTGCTCGCGGACAAACAGGCTGAAGCCCAGTTCCCCCTCCAGCGTTGAAATCATGGTGCTGACAGCGGGCTGGGTGCGCCCGACGGTGCGCGCGGCCTGGGAAATGGAGCCGCTGCGCATGACCTCGCGGAAGGTGAAGATTTGGCGGATCGAGAAGTTCATGGCATGGGTATCAAGGAAATTGATGGAGTCAGAGATATTTTCAAATTGATCTTATGCCCTTTGTCCAGCCAAATCCGCCAAACCCGGTGAGGGGACACCGGAAGGAGGACCGATGGACACATTCACAAAATACTTGCTGACGGGGCTGATCTGTCTGGTGGCCCTGGGCCAGTTTGTACAGGTGGTCACCCGGTACCTGCTGCAGATCCCGGTGATGGGGCTGGAGGAGACCATGCTCTACCCGACCATCTGGCTGTATATCCTGGGCGCCGTGAACGCCTCGCGCGAGGACACCCACATCCGCGCCAACGTGCTGGAAATCGCCATCAAGACAGAGCGCGGCCACACCGTTCTGGCGATCATCGGCGAAATCATCAGCCTGACCGTCGGCCTGTGGCTGCTGAGCTGGGCCTGGGAATACACCCAGTACGCCTGGCGGGTCTGGAAAGAGAGCCCGACGCTCTACCTGCCGACATTCTATTCCGAAGTGGCGCTCGTGGCCGGGCTGGGGCTGATGATGCTCTACACCGCGGTGCACCTGCTTCGCCATATCAACGCCCTGCGCGCGGGAGCCGCAAAATGATTGAAATCGCACTCCTTGCCATTGCCGTTCTGGTGCTGACGCTGACCCTGGGCGTGCCGCTGCCCTACTGCTTTGGCGCCGCCCTGATGATCATGTATTTCCTGGGCGATGTGACCATGAAGGGCATGATGCTGTGGGGCTCCCAGCAGCTGGGCAACCCGGTGCTGCTGGCCATTCCGCTGTTCGTGCTGGCAGGCACTATTATGTCAGCCAGCGGTATCGCTGCCTCGCTACTGAACTTCGTCAATGCCTTCATCGGTCATATCCGCGGCGGCCTGGGCGTTGTGGCGGCGGTCAGCTGCGCCATCATCGGCGCGATCTCCGGCTCCGGCCTGACCGGCATCGCCGCCATCGGCCCGCTGCTGATCCCAGAGATGGAAAAGCGCGGCTACCCGCGGGAATACGCCACCGCGCTGATTGCCAACTCCTCGATCCTGGGCCTGCTGATCCCGCCGTCGGTCACCATGATCGTCTACGGCTGGGTGACCGATACCTCGATCCTCGCCTGCTTCCTGGCGACCCTGGGGCCGGGCCTGCTGATCATGTTCAACTTCTCGGCCATGAACCTGTGGATGAGCCGCAAGTTCGACCTGGTTCTGGATGACACGCCCAGCTTCTCGGAGCTGGCGGGCGATGTGGCGAAGAAGGGCTTCACCGCCACCCCGGCACTGCTGATGCCGGTGATCATCCTGGGCGGCATCTATGGCGGCATCATGACCCCGACCGAAGCCGCGGCACTGTCGGTGATCTATGCGCTGCCGGTCGGCTTTTTCATCTACAAGGGGCTGAAGTGGAACAGCTTCCTGGAGGCCGGTAAGGAAGCCGCAACCGCGGTGGGCGCGATCATGGTGATGATCCTGTTCTCGATGATCCTGAGCCAGATGTTCGTCTATGAGGCGATCCCGCAGAAGATGGTCAGCGCGATCTTCGAGATCACCGAAAACAAGGTGCTGCTGCTGATCTTCATCAACATCCTGCTGTTCCTGGTCGGCATGGTCGTGAACGACGTCACCGCCATCATCCTGATTGCGCCGCTGTTGCTGCCGCTGATGCAGGCGATCGGGGTCACCCCGGTGCAGTTCGCCGCGATCATGGGCGTCAACACCGCGATGGGCGGCGTCACTCCGCCATACGCCTCGATCCTCTACCTTGGCGCGCGGATCGGCAATGTGAAGGTCACCAAAGTGATCCCGCCCGCGATGATCCTGATCCTGACAGGCTATGTGCCGGTGGTCTTCCTGACCTCGCTGTGGCCCGACCTGTCGCTCTTTCTGCCGCGTTTCTTCGGCTACTGAACACACCTGACACCTTAAGGAGGAGACTACCCATGAAACACTTTCTGACCGGCACCGCTGCTGCTGCCCTGATGTCGCTGGCGGGCCTCGCCCAGGCTGCCGACCTCAAGATGAGCCACGTGCGCCCGCAGGACACCACCATCGACAAGGAGCTGCGCGCCTTTGCAGCCCAGGTGGATGAGGCCACCGGCGGCGATGTCTCGATCAACATCTTCCCGGCGTCTGCGCTCGGCGATTACACCACCGTGCAGGAACGCGTCAGCGTCGGCGCCATCGACATGGCGACCCAGCCTGCGGCGGCCGCGGCGGACCGCCGGATGCAGATCAGCTCCTTCCCCTACCTGGCCAACACCTGGGCCGAGGCCCGCGCGATCTACGGCCCCGACGGCCCGGTCCGCAACGTGATGGCAGATCTTTATGCCAAGCAGGACATCACCATGCTGGCGGCCTACCCGGTGTATTTCGGCGGCATCGCGCTGAACACCGATGCGGTCAGCCCGGGTGACCCGTCGCAGTCCAACGGCATCAAGGTGCGGGTGCCCGGCATCAAGAGCTTTCAGCTGACCGGCGAGGCCCTGGGCTACATCCCGTCGCCGATCCCGTTTTCCGAAGCCTTCACCGCGATCCAGACCGGTGTGGTTGACGGCGTGATCGGCTCCGGCGCCGAAGGCTACTATGCCTCGTTCCGCGATGTGACCAAGACCTATGTGCCCGCCAACACCCATTTCGAGGTCTGGTACATGATCATTTCCAACGGCTCGCTGGCTGAGCTGGACGCCGAAGATCAGGAGGCGCTGAAAGCCGCCGCGGCAGACTTCGAAGCGCAGCGCTGGACCGTTGCCGAAAAAGAGCAGGGCGATTGGGAGCAGCGTCTGGCCGATGACCTGGGCGCCAAAGTGGTCGAGCTGAGCGACGACGAACTGGCGGCGATGGCTGCCAAGGTGCGCAACGATGTCTGGCCGGTGGTTCTGGAGGACGTCGGCGCCGAGTGGGGCCAGGGCATTCTTGACCAGATCGGCAAGTAATCCCGCATGACAGACCGGGGCGGCTGCGCGCCGCCCCGCAACCGCAGCCAACCCCGGAGATACGGCAGGATGGAAGCAGATTATGCAGTGATCGGCGGCGGCGTTGTCGGCCTGTCCGTGGCCTGGGGGCTGCTCAGGCGCGGCAAGCGCGTCACGGTTCTGGACGGCGATGACGGATCGTTCCGCGCCAGCCGCGGCAACTTCGGCTTGGTCTGGGTCCAGTCCAAGGGCATGAAACAGCCGCGCTATGCCAGCTGGAGCCAGCAGTCCGCCGCGGCTTGGGCCGGATTTGCCGCCGAGCTGGAAGACGGCACCGGCCGCTCCGTCGGGCTGCAGCAGAACGGCGGCTATGACCTGCATTTCTCCGAGGAAACGCTTTATGCCACCGTCGCGCAGTATGATGCGCTGAAGGACAAGCTGGGCGGCAACTACCCCTACGAGGTGCTGGGCCGCAACGCGCTCAGCCGCGAGGAGCCGCATATCGGCCCCAAGGTGGCGGGCGCGATCCTGCATCACCAGGACGGTCACGCAAACCCGCTGCGCCTGCTGGTCTCGCTGGCCGAGGACGTGCGGCGGCTGGGCGGCACGGTCCTGAACGGCAAGACCGTCACCGAGGTTTCCAAACCGGATGCTTTCAAGGTCCAGTGCAGCGACGGCACCACGGTCACGGCGGCCAAGGTTGTGCTCTCCGCCGGTTTGGGCGCGATGGAGCTTGGCCCCAAGCTGGGCTTCAAGGCGCCGGTGCGGCCGCAGCGCGGCCAGGTGCTGATTACCGAGAAGCTGCCGAAGATGATCAACCGCCCCTCGCTGATTGCCCGCCAGGTGGATGAGGGCGGCATTCAGATCGGCGCCACCAATGAGGAGGTCGGGCTGGACGACAGCGTCACGCAGCCGGGCCTGTCGGGTTTGGCCGCCGAGGCCATCGCCGCCTACCCGGCGCTGGCCCGCGCGCAGCTGGTGCGCAGCTGGGGCGCGCTGCGCATCCTGTCGCCCGACGGGCTGCCGATCTACCAGGAAAGCCCGGACCTGCCGGGCGCCTATCTCGTCACCTGCCACAGCGGCATCACCCTGGCCGCGGCCCATGCGCTGTTCCTGCCCGACTGGCTGGAAGGCACCGAGGCCGCCCCTGATCTGGAGGTGTTCAGTGAAGACCGATTCCCCGTTTCTTGAGCTGGCAGACGATGCCCCCCGCGTGCGGGTCTGGTTCGACGGCCAGCCGCTGGACCTGCCCGCAGGCGCCAATCTGGCCGCCGCGCTGCTGGCCGCCGGTGTGCAGGTGTTCCGCCACACGGCCGTATCCGGCGCGCCGCGGGCACCGTTCTGCATGATGGGCGCCTGTTACGAATGCCTGGTGGAGATTGGCGGCCGCGTGCAGCAGGCCTGCATGCTGGAAGTGGAAGAGGGCATGAAAATTGCCCGCCCGTTTGAAGCGGAGGCTGGCGATGAAACGCTGTGACCTGGCCATCATCGGCGCGGGCCCGGCCGGCATGGCCGCCGCTGCCGAGGCAGCCCGGCAGGGCTTGAGCGTCACCCTGCTGGATGAACAGAACCGCCCCGGCGGGCAGATCTACCGCGAGGTGGACCGCGCCGGCGGACCGCGCGGCGCCATTCTGGGGCAGGAGTATCTGCACGGGGCAACCCTGACGGCGGGCCTTGGGCAGGCGGGCATTACGCATTTGTCAGGTGCAATTGTCTGGGCCATCGAGGAGGGATTCCGCATCTCCTTTATCCGCGGTGGCCGCGGGGAGCAGCTGGAGGCCGCGCGGGTGATCCTGGCCACCGGCGCGCTGGAGCGCCCCATGCCGCTCCCCGGCTGGACCCTGCCCGGCGTGATGACCGCAGGCGCCGCGCAGATCCTGCTGAAGCAATCCGGCGTGCTGCCGCGCCGCGCCGTGCTCGCCGGGTGCGGGCCGCTGCTCTATCTGATTGCGGCGCAGATGGTGCGGGCGGGCACGCCGCCGCTGGCGCTGGTGGAGACCCAGACTGCGGCCAGCCCGCTGGTCGCAAGCCGCCACTTGCCCGGCGCGCTGCGCGGCTGGCGTTATCTGGCCAAGGGCCTGAAGATGCTGGCGGAGATCAAGCGCGCCCGCGTGCCGCGCTATACCGGCGCAACGGACATCGCGGTGGCAGGCAGCACCGGGGCCGAGGCGGTGACTTTCCGCAGCAAGGGACAGGCGCACCGCATCGCGTGCGATACCGTGCTGCTGCATCACGGTGTGGTGCCGAACACCCAGGCCGCGCGCTCGATCAATGTGCCGCATGTCTGGTCCGAAGCGCAGCAGTGCTTTGTGCCCGAAACCGGCCCCTGGGGCGAGACCGGCAAGGACGGTGTCCTGATCGCCGGGGACGGCGCAGGCATCAGCGGCGCCATGGCGGCAGAGTATGCAGGCCGCATTGCGGCGCTGAAAGCGGCGGAGGAGCTGGGCCGGATCACCGCGCAGGAGCGCGACCGCCTCGCCGCGCCGCTGATCAGCCGCCGCAGCCGGGAAACCGCCGTGCGGCCCTTCCTGGATGCGGCCTATCCGCCCTATGCCAGCGCCCTGCGGCCCGCCGACAGCACCATCGTCTGCCGCTGCGAGGAGGTCACCGCGGGCGACATCCGCAGCTATGCCAAGCTCGGCTGTCTTGGCCCGAACCAGGCCAAGGCCTTCGGGCGCGCAGGCATGGGGCCGTGCCAGGGCCGCTATTGCGGGCTGACCGTGACTGCGCTGCTGGCCGAGGCCAACGGGCAGACCCCGGATGAGACGGGGTACTACCGCATCCGGCCGCCGATAAAACCCGTGACACTGGGCGAACTGGCAGCGATGGAAGACCCCTCCGCCACTGCCGCTGAATAGGAGAAGAAGATGATCGAACGGATCGAAACCGGCCCCCGCATGAGCAAGATCGTGAAGCACAACGGCGTGGCCTATCTGTGCGGCCAGGTCGGGGACGGCGCCGATGTGGCCGAACAGACCCGCGACTGCCTGTCCCGCGTCGAGGCGCTGCTGGAGAAGGCCGGCTCCTCGCCGCAGCAGATCCTGCAGGCGATTGTCTGGCTGGCCGACATGAAGGATTTTGCCGAGATGAACGCGGTCTGGGATGCCTGGGTGCCGCAAGGCCATGCCCCGGCGCGGGCCTGCGGCGAGGCCAGGCTTGCGCGGCCGGATCTGAAGGTGGAAATCATCGTCACCGCCGCCTGCTGACACGGCGCTCTAGCACAAACACCAAACCCGGCCCTTGCGTCTGACAGGGGCCGGGCACTTTACCGGCACCTCGCGCGTTGTATACCTGAAGCAGCAACGAGGTCCGATATGTTCAAGCACGCACTGCACCGCACCGCCCTTCATGCCGAAAATCTGCTGGACAGGCTGCTGCCCCGCAAGGTGCGCAGCGGCGCGGATCTGGTGATCGACCCTTACATCGGCTACGCCACGCCGGAGGCCCTGATCGTGCGCGGCCGGGTGCTGACACAGCTGCGCCACAGCGCGCCTCGCGCAGGCCAGGGGGTTTTGCGCAATGTGCGGCAGATGATTTCGCTGTTCCTGACGGATGAGGCGGCCGGGATTACGGTCTGCCACGGCGATGCCACCGCAGTCAGCGATGAAGAGGGGTATTATCAGCTGCCGCTGCCGCCGGGCCGGGCGCCGGGCTGGCATGAGATCCCGGTTGCTGTCGCGGACAGCAAAGCGCAGACCGTCTGCCCGGTGCTGATCCCGCGTCCGGATGCCCGGTTTCTGGTCATTTCCGATATTGATGACACGGTCCTGCAGACCTCCGCCTATTCGCTGGTGCGCAACCTCTGGACCACCTTCAGCGGCAATGCGCTGACACGGCATGTGTTCCCCGACTCGGCGGCCCTGCTGCGCAAGCTGTCGCAACAGGGCCGCAACCCGGTGTTCTATGTCAGCTCCTCCCCCTGGAACATGCACGCGTTTCTGGACCAGGTGTTCCGCCAGGCGGATATGGTCCGCGGCCCGATGTTCCTGCGCGACCTCGGGCTGAGCGAGACCCAGTTCATCTCCGCGGGCCATGGCAGCCACAAGGGGCAAAGCATCGATCTGCTGCTGAATGCGCACCCGGAGCTGCCTGCAATCCTGATGGGCGACACCGGCCAAAAAGATGCGTCTATCTACGGAGCGGCGGTGCGCCGCCATCCGGGCCGCATCGCCGCGGTGCTGCTGCGGGTGCCAGCAGACGGGCTGAGCGCGGACGACGAGCGCGATCTGGCAAAGCTGAGGGAAACCGGCATCACCGTGGTTGCCGCCCCCAGTTTCGACGGAGCAGCGCAGCAGCTGGAGACGATAACCGCGGGCGTGTGACGGCGGCCCGGAGGCGGGTCGCGCGGCGCTCAGACGCTCAGGTTTTCAGCCTGCCGTTCCTCTTCTCTTTTGCTTCTTCCACCTCAGGCCGGATCTGTGCCCAGGTCAGCAGGGTGAACACTGCGGTGCCGCCGATCACATTGCCTGCCAGCACCGGCAGGAAGAAGCGGAACACGGCTGGAGCCAGGGACAGCTCGCCCTGCACCATCAGAAAGGCCATCTCGACAGAGCCTGCGATGATATGGGTGAAATCCCCCAAGGCGATCAGCCAGGTGATGAGGATGATCAGCGGCAGCGCCGAGCCGTTGGCCTGGGGCAGCATCCACACCAGCGCCGCAATCAGCACGCCCGCAGGTATACCGCGCACCAGCCCTTCGGCCCACGGCATTCCGGTCGCGTGATGGCTCAGCGCCAGCATCGCGTCTGCCATCGGACCGGACATCACCGGTGTGAAGGCCAAAAAGGCGGCAGCGATGAAGGCGCCGGTGACGTTTGCTGCCAGCACCACCGCCCACAGCCGCCCCGTGCGCCCGAACGATTTCCACGTCGGGCACAAGGTCACCGGCACCACGGTGGTGATGGTGTTTTCCGTGAACAGCTGCATCCGGCCCAGAATGACCAGCACAAACCCCAGACTGTAGCCCAGATTTTCAACGATAAACCGCCAGTCCCCGTCCGGCAGGCTGGAGCGCAGGATCGCCTCGCCCCAGACCGAGAAGGAAATCAGCAGACCGGCGGCCAGACCGGACCACCACAACGCCCGCATCGGGCGCCGCAGCTCCTCTTCGCCTTCCAGCCTGATGGTCTCGAAAATCAGCTTGGCGGACAGGCCGGTGGCCTCCTCCACTGCGTCGCGTTCCTTTTGCTCTTCTGCAAGCAGGTGCTTGTCAGTGGGGGTCATTACTCGGTCTCCTGCGTGTTCGGAAAGCCCGCGCGGCGGGGCCGGGGAGGGGGCCCGCCATGCCGCAAAGGCCGCAAATGGCCCGCTGGGGTGCGCACTCTGTCCCTGATTCAACGCCCGAAACAGCGGAATGTTCCCGGCTTGGCCCAGTTTTACGGCGGGTGCGCGAGACTGCACGCACGGTCCCGGCGGGCATAAGGTCTGCGGGCCTCACGCTGTGATGTGCCGGGTGATGCGGGTGCTCTGCGGCCACAGCCCGGTGCGCCGGGCGGCCCAGACCGCCCCGGCAACCGCGCCGAGGTTGGCGGCAACGGCCGCCGCCAGGATGCCGCCGTAGCCGAAAGTCCAGACCCCAAGCCAGGCCAGCGGCACATAGATCAGCGTGATCCGCCCCAGGCTCAGCCCCATCGAGTGCAGCGCCTTGGAGCGGGCGTTCATCGCCGCGTTTGCGGTCACCAGGATGCCATAGCCGAACAGGCTCCAGCCGACGACCTGCAGGTAACGGCGTGTGTAATCCGCCGCCTCCGCGTCCTCGGCGATGGCAGCGGCGATCCAGCCGCCGCACAGGCTCAGCACCGCGCCTAGGGCAAGGCCGTACACCAGGCAGAACGCCCAGGCCTGCACCACCGCGGATTGCGCCCGGGTTTCCTTGCCCGCGCCCCAGTTCTGGCCGACCACCGGCCCGATCCCGGCAGACAGCGCCAGCAGCACCACGATCGCCAGCGACTGCACCCGCGTTGCGGCGCCGAACCCGGCGACCGCGGCGTCGCCCAGCGTGGCCACCGCAGCGGTGACCAGCGCCATGCCCGCCGGGTTGATCGCATTGGAAAACGCGGCTGGCGCGCCAACCTGGGTGATTTCCCGCAGGCTGCGCCACAGGTCCTGCCAGATCCGTCCGCACAGCTGCAGATATCCCGCATGCACGGCAAAGGCGATGGCGCCGGCCGCTGCCGCCAGCCGCCCGGCCAGCGTCGCCAGCGCCGCGCCGCCGGTTTCCATCGCCGGCACCGGCCCCCAGCCAAAGATGAACAGCGGGTTGAGCGCGATGTTCACAGCCGCCGCCAGGATCATGAACAGCGAGGCATGGACCGCATTGCCATGCGCGCGGAACAGTGCGTTGACCAGCATCATCAGCACCAAAAACGGAAATGACAGCGCCCAAAGCGGGACATAGGCGGAAATCTCCGCCATCACCTTGCCGCGCGCGCCCATCAGGGAAAAGATCTGCCCGTGCAGGGCGTAAAAGGCCAGCGCCACCAGCACCGACAACAGCAGGCCCAGCCCGGCCGCATGCAGCGACATCCGCGCTACCGCGCTGTCCTCATCCTCGCGGCCCAGGGCCTGCGATACGGCGGCGTTTGCGCCGGCCGACAGCCCGATTGCCAGCGAGGCCAGTGCCGTTGTGACCGGATAGATGAACCCAACCGCCGCCAGCGGCGCGCCGCCCAGCTGGCCCAGGAAATACGCATCGGCTAATCCGATCGACAAAACGGCCAGAATGCCCAGCGACATCGGCGCCGAAACCCGCGCCAGCGCCCGCCAGACCGGCCCTTCGGTCAGATCAGACCGCGCCATACGTGTACCTCCCGCTGCGGATGGGTGTTGCAGACCCAACGCCGCAAACGGGCGCGGCGTTCCCGGCCACCGGTAAAAGAGGTGAATGAACCAGCCGTCCCCGCCCTGCGGGGCAATCAATTACCATAACACTGATTATGGCCCCTGAAGGCAGCCCGCACGGGCAGGCCTTGCGGATCAGCGGTTGACCGTAACGGCGGCGCAGCCCTTCAGGGCCGCCGCGTCGTCGAGGATGACATACACCGGCGCCTCTATCCCGGTATCGAGGGCGAAAGGCTGGCGGAAGGCCTCCGCAAACACCTGCCGCGCCGGGGAGGCCAGCAGGCTGCGCGCCACCGCACCCGCGAAATAGATCCCCTGCGCGGGCAGAAACGCCAGCACCAAGTTGCGCGCCAGCAGCGACAGCAACTCCGCATAAAAGCCCTGAAACGCCTGCGTGCCGGCGGTATCCTCCGGGAACTGCGCCCGCACCGCCGCATACCCGCGGCCGGAGAACAGATGCTCCACCGTGCGGAACGCCCCGGCGTCGCCGGTCCGGCTGCTCAGATGCTCCGCCACGTCCAGCGGCAGGCTGACGTGGCCGTATTCCACGTTCAGGCATTGCACCCGCCCGCCCGCGTGCAGCACCGGCGACAGGTTGAAGCCGGTGCCGATGCCCGCCACCAGCCGCTGGCCGTCTCCGCCTGCATCATCCGCGGGCGCGATCACCGTATCCAGGCAGTCTGCCCCCAGATGCGGGCACGCCTGCCCCAGCGCTGCGAGGTCATTGAGCAGATGCACGCGCGCGCCATTCAGATGCCGCGACAGCGCCGCGGCGTCGAAATGCCAGTCCCGGTTGGTGAGCCGCGCGGTGGTGCCGGTGACCGGCCCGGCAATGGCAATCACCACCTCCGCCACACCGCCGGGCGCGGCGTTTTGCAGGTACTGGTCCATCACCTCCGCAAAGCCCGAATGGGCATCGTTGCGAAAGCTTTGCACCGTGTCCGCCAGCAGGACGCCGTCCCGCGCCAGCCCCAGCCGCGTATTTGTGCCGCCGGCGTCCGCGGCAAGCCGCAGCCGGGTCAATTCAGCCGCTCGCCGGTGGCGGGCGAGAAATAGGACACCTTGGACAGATCAAAGGCCAGATCCAGCATCTGCCCCGGCTGCGCCCGGGTTTCCGCATGGAGCCGCGCTGTCACCTGCTTGCCGCCCAGCTGCGAGACCACATAGGTGTCAGCGCCCGCAGGCTCCACCATGTCGATGAGGCAGGCGGCCTCCTGCACACCCTCGCCCGCGCGGAAGCCCGCCTCGGCGATGTCTTCGGGCCGCACGCCCAGGATCACGTCCTGCGGCAGGCCGGTGGCGCGGCTGTCTTTCAGCACGATCGGGGCGCTGCCGCCGCAGTCCATCTCGATCCGTGTGCCCTGCCCGTTCGGCTGCGCGCGGGCCGGGATCAGGTTCATCGCCGGGCTGCCCATGAAATCGGCCACGAACAGGTTGGCGGGCTTGTTGTAGATCTCTGCGGGCGTGCCGATCTGCTGCACCACGCCGCCTTTCATGACCACGATCTTGGTCGCCAGCGTCATTGCCTCGATCTGGTCGTGGGTGACATAGACCATGGTGGCGCCGAGGTTGTGGTGCAGCTTCTTGATCTCGGTCCGCATCTCCACGCGCAGCTTGGCGTCGAGGTTCGACAGCGGCTCGTCGAACAGGAACAGCTTGGGATCGCGCACTAGCGCCCGGCCCATCGCCACCCGCTGCCGCTGCCCGCCAGAGAGCTGACCGGGACGGCGGTCCAGCAGTGCTTCGATCTGCAGCTGCGCCGCCACTTCCTTCAGCTTGCGCGCCTGGGTGGCCGCATCGGCGCCGCGCACCTTCATGCCAAAGGTGATGTTCTTGGCCACTGTCATCGTCGGGTAGAGCGCATAGGACTGGAACACCATCGCGATGTCGCGGTCCTTGGGGCTGACTTGGGTCATGTCGCGCCCGCCGATTTCGATGCGCCCGCCGGAGATCGGCTCCAGCCCGGCGATGCAATTGAGCAGCGTGGACTTGCCGCAGCCGGAGGGGCCGACCAGCACCAGGAAGTCGCCTGGCTCGATACTGACATTGATGTCCTTCAGGATCTCGGTCGCGCCGTAGTTCTTGCGCAGGTTGGTGATGTCCAGAATAGGTGCCATGGATTTACCCCTTTACGGATCCGGCGGTCAGGCCGCGGATGAAGTATTTGCCGGCAACGGCATAGACCAGCAGCGTCGGCAGCGCGGCGATGATCGCGGCGGCCATGTCGACGTTGTATTCCTTCACGCCGGTGGTCGAGTTGACGATGTTGTTGAGCGCCACAGTCACCGGCTGGGTGCCTGCCTGGCTGAAGGAGACGCCGAACAGGAAGTCGTTCCAGATCTGGGTGAACTGCCAGATCACGGTCACGACGATGATCGGCAGCGACAGCGGCAGGAAGATCGACCAGAAGATCCGGAAGAACCCCGCGCCGTCCACCTTGGCCGCCTTCACCAGATCCTGCGGGATGGTGACATAGAAGTTGCGGAAGAACAGCGTGGTGAAGCCGATGCCATAGATCACATGGACAAAGATCAGCCCCGGAATGCTGCCCGCCAGCCCCATCAGCCCCAGCATCCGCGCCATTGGCAGCAGCACCACCTGGAACGGGATGAAGCAACCGAACAGCATCAAGGAGAAGATCAGGTTGGCTCCCTTGAACCGCCATTGCGCGATGACATAGCCATTGGCCGCCCCTAGCATGGTGGAGATCGCCACCGCAGGCACCGCGATCACCACCGAGTTCCAGAAGAACGGGCGCAGGCCCTCGCATTGGATGCCGGTGCAAGCCTCCGACCAGGCGGTGCGCCAGGCGTCGAAAGTGACCTCGCGCGGGAAGGCGATCAGGCTGCCGGTGCGGATTTCCTCCAGGCTTTTCAGCGAGGTGGTGATCATCACAAAGAGCGGCATCAGGTAGAACAGGGCAAACAGGCCCAGGAGGGTGAACAGCAGCCAGCGCAGGGCGATACGGCTCCAGTTCTGCGCAGGCGCGCGGGCGGGGGCAAGCGTCGCATCAGTCATGTTTGGCCCTCAGCTCGGAGTAGAGGTAGGGAACGATGATCGCAAAAACCACAGCCATCATCACCATGGCGGAGCTTGCCGCCTGGCCGATGTCGCCGCGGGAGAAGGCCATCGTGTACATATAGGTGGCGGGCAGGTCGGTGGCATAGCCGGGGCCGCCGCCGGTCAGCGCAATCACCAGGTCGAAGCTCTTGATCGCCAGATGCGCCAGCACGATGAAGGCAGACAGGAAGATCGGCGCCATCGAGGGGATGATGATCGCGGTATAGATCCGCCAGGCCGGGATGCCATCGACCTGCGCGGCCTTGATAATCTCGCCATCGACCCCGCGCAGGCCCGCAAGAAACAGCGCCATCACGAACCCGGACGCCTGCCAGACACCGGCGATTACCACCGCATAAATCGCCTTGTCCGGGTTGATCACCCAGTCGAAGGTGAAGCTCTCAAACCCCCAGCCGCGCACCATGGCCTCGATGCCCAGACCCGGGTTCATGATCCACTTCCAAGCGGTGCCGGTCACGATCAGCGACAGCGCCATCGGATACAGGTAGATGGTGCGCAGAACGCCCTCGGTGCGGATCTTCTGGTCCAGCAAGATCGCCAGCATCAGGCCCAGCAGCATCGAGATCAGGATGAACAGGGTGCCGAACACAAACAGGTTCGACATCGCGGTGTCCCAGCGCGGCGCATTGAACAGGCGCTCGTATTGGATCAGTCCTTCAATCTCGTATTTCGGCAGCAGGCGGGAGCGGGTCAGCGACACCCAGGCGGTCCAGATGATGAAGCCGTAGACAAACACCAGCACCGCGGCGAAGGACGGTGCCAGCACCATCTTCGGTATATGACGTTCTAGCCATTGGGACATTGTAACGGCCCTTGCATAAGCGGCCCCGCACCCCGAAGGACGCGAGGCCCGGGGGAGGATCACATGGAGTTGGCGACAGCGTCGGCCAGCATCTGCACGGCCTCGTCCGAGGACATGTCGGAGTTGAAATGCGCGGTCACCACGTCGGTGATGGCGCCGGCTTGCGCGCCGCGCAGCGCCATGCCGTGGGCATAGCTCGGCAGCAGAGAGCCGTTTTCGGCGCTTTCGCCCATATCCTTGGCCGACAGATGTGCGCAGGAGTCAAATGCGTCCAGTTTCACATCGACCCGCGCCGGGATCGAACCCTTGTTGAGGTTGAACACCTCCTGGAACTTCGGCCCGACGATCAGCTTGGCCAACAGGTCCTGCCCGGCCTGCTTGTCCTCGCCGTCGACCTCGAACATGGCGAAGCTGTCGACGTTATAAAGGAACCCGTCGCCCGGCACCGAAGCGCAGAGGAAATCCTTGCCCGGCTCCTTGCCCGCGGCCAGGAATTCGCCCTTGGCCCAGTCGCCCATGATCTGGAACGCGGCCTCGCCGTTCATCACCATGGCGGTGGCCAGGTTCCAGTCGCGGCCCGGGAAGTTGGCGTCTACATAGCCGCGCATCTTGCGCATCTGGTCAAACACCGCGACCATCTTGCTGGACTTCAGCGTCTCCATGTCCAAGTCGACAAAGGCCTTGCGGAAATCCTCCGGCCCCAGAATGCCCAAGGCGACAGCCTCGAACACGGTGGCGTCCTGCCAGGCCTGGCCGCCATGCGCCAGCGGGGTGACGCCCGCCGCCAGCAGCTTGTCCGCGGCGGCGTTGAACTCCTCCCAGGTCGTTGGCATCTCGATACCGCTGGCCTCCAGAACCGCCGCATTGGCCCAGATCCAGTCGACCCGGTGGACGTTCACCGGCGCGGCGCACCATTTGCCCTCGCATTTCATATGCTCGGCGATGGAGCCGGGCAGCACATCCGCCCAGCCCTCAGCCTCCGCGACAGAGGAGATATCGGCCAGCACGCCTTCCTCGTACCATTCCTGGATCGCCGGGCCTTTCAGCTGCACCGCGGTCGGCGCGTTGCCGGAGAGCACCCGGGCGCGCAGCGCGGTCATCGCCGCATCGCCGCCGCCGCCGGCCACCGGCATGTCGGTCCAGGTGCCGCCGTTATCGGCAAACTCCTGTTGCAAGACGGCCGCCGATTTGGCCTCGCCGCCGGATGTCCACCAGTGCAGAACTTCGGCCTGCGGTCCGGCCACTGCCGGGGCCGCGCAGGCCAGTGCCACGGCCGAGACGGCCGCAAAAGCGGTGCGTTTCATCGCTTATTCCTCCCTTATGTGCAGGCCGCTCCCCGCAGCCTTCCCCATCAGCTTGCAAAACCGCGGGGCCGCTTTTCAATCGCTCAGCACAGCCTGGGGCGCGGGCCGCAGCAGTTTTTCCGCCGGGCTGTTACCTGTTGTTACGCAGCAATTGATTTTGTTGCATGATGTTACAGACAAACGGGCGGGACAGCCACAACCGGCGGTCTTCGGGGAGGATACGGACAGATGGCGATTCCGCGGCTTCTAGTGGTGGATGACGATACTGAGACGCGCATGATGCTGACCCAGTACCTGCGCCAGAACGGCTTTATCGCCCTGCCCTGCGCCAGCGAGGCGGACATCCGCGCCCAGATCGGCGCGGGCCGGATCGACCTGATCCTGCTCGACGTGATGCTGGGCGACGAAAACGGGGTGGAGATCTGCACCCGCCTGCGCGCCGGGCAGGATGTTCCGATCATCCTGGTGTCGGCCCTGTCCGCCGACCACCAGCGGATGGCGGGATATGAATCCGGCGCCGACGACTACATCGCCAAGCCGTTCAACCCTGACCTGCTGCTGGCCCGCGTCCGCGCCGTGCTGCAGCGCGCGCGCCGCTCCTCCTCGCTGATCTACCGGCGCAGCGTGGCGACCTTCCGCTTTGCCGGCTGGACCTATGACGCCAAGCGGGACGAGGTGATCTCGCCTGCGGGCGTGCAGGTGGCGCTGTCGCGGCGCGAGACCGGCTTGCTCAAGGTGTTTCTGGCCAACCCGCACATCCCGCTCACGCGCGAGGAGATCGCCGCGGCGCTGGATGTGACCGGCGAGGGCGGCAGCGATGAGGGATCGGGCCGCGCCATCGACGTGCTGGTGGGCCGCCTGCGCTCCAAGATCGAACAGACCCCCAAGGAGCCGAAACTGCTGCGCACCGAGCGCGGCACCGGCTATGTCCTTGCGGTGGATGTCGAAACCGGCGGGGACTGACGCCGGTGGCGCTGCGGCTCAGAACACGGGGGCTGATCCTGCTGGCGCTGGCCTTTGCCGCGGGGCTGGCGGCAGCCTGGGCCTGGGCCCGCTCCAGCGCCAGCTGGCAGGCGCACCAGACCCGCGCCGCGATTGCGGGCATTGCCTTGGACGGCACCCTGCGCCGCGGCGCCGCGCCGCCTGAAGGGGTGGTTGTCACCCCGGTGGACCCGGCGCAGGCTGCGTTTCTGGCCAGCGGCGATTACCTGCGGCTGGACGGTATCCCGAAACCGGCTTTCTTCACCTATGTCTCTCTCCTCGACAGCGGCCCCGATCCCCTGTCGGGCGAGGTTCTGGCGTTGGTCATCGCCTCCCCGGACCTGCGCTATCCGGTGGCGGAACTGCCGCCCGCGGGCGGCCAGTCCGCGGCAGAGAAACTGGGCGCTGCCACCCGGCTGCTGGCTGCCTATTGCAGCGAACCGGTGATCTTTGCCCGCGCAGGCTATGGCCCGTGGCAGCGGGTGGACGGCACCGCGGTCTGGGGCTGCTCCGCCGCGCCCCGCGACCTGCGCCTGCCGGCGGTGCTGCTGTCGCTGCTGGCCCTGGCGGTGCTGGCGACGCTGGTGATGGACACCTCGGCCCATTTCGACCGCTTCGCCCGCGCCCTGCGCGACCGCCGCCGCCTGGGCGGGCCGGACGCCTATGCGCTGCAGGGCCCGGGAGAGCTGCAGGAGATCGTGACGGCGGTGAACAGCTACCTTGAGACCGAGCGCGAACAGCTTGCCAGCCGGGCTGCGGTACTGTCCGGGGTCAGCCACGACCTTGGCACCCCCGCCACCCGCCTGCGGCTGCGCGCGGCGCTGATCCAGGACGCGGAGCTGCGGCAGAAGTTCGAGACCGACCTGGACGCCATGACCGGCATGATCGAAAGCGTGCTGACCTACACCCGGGCCGAGATGAGCGCCGAAACCCCGCGCCGCCTCTCCCTCACCTCGCTGGTGGAGGCGGTCGCAGCCGATTACCAGGACTTCGGCAAGCCGGTCGAACTGCTGCGCCCCGCGCCGCAGGTGGCGGCAGGCGGGCGGTCGGTCTTTACCTCCGCCGCCGGCCGCAGCGCGATGCCGCCGGACCAGCCGATGCTGGTGGTGGCGCGCCCGGTGTCCTTGCAGCGGGCGGTCACGAACCTGATCGACAATGCGCTGAAATACGGCCGCCGCGCCGCCATCGGCCTCAGCGCCACCGCCGATCACGCCATTATCACGGTCGAGGACGAAGGCTCCGGCATGACCGCCGCCGAAATCACGGAGGTGATCGCCCCGTTCCGCCGCGGCGATAACACGCGGGCCATCGACGGCTTCGGGCTGGGGCTGACGATTGCGGCCACCGTTGCCGAACAGCACGGCGGGCGGCTCTACTTCGAGGACGGCCGCCGCGGCCTGCGCGCCTGCCTTGAGATCTGCCGCAACTGACCGCGCCCGGACGCATTGATCAGGATCATGGGCATCCGCCGCAGGGACTGGTTTAATGGTCGAAGCGGCACATCCGGCGTCTGCCGCGCTGACCGGAGAGGAGGCCCGCCATGCACCGCAGAACGTTGCTCTTTGCAATCAGCAGCAGCACCAGCGACACCGCCATCACCGCCGCCGCCGAGGCCGCCCGCGAACAGCAGGCGCATCTGGCCTGCCTGCTGCTCAGGACGCTGCCCGGCATGCCCCATTTCGCCTATGGCGCCTCTGCCTACGGCGTGATGGCGGTGCCGGATGAATGGCTGGAAACCCTGCAAAGCTGCCGCACCGCCCAGGCCGCCCGCGCGGCAGAGGTGGAGGCGCTGCTGTCGCGCAGCAACACCGCGGGCGACGTGCAGTATGCGACCGGCAGCGACGCGGACATCCGGCTGCTGGCCGCCCGCCGGGCGCTTTCCTGCGACATTGCCGAGGCCGCGGACGGCCTGCGCGAGGATCCGGAGGTGTTCCGCGATGCGGTGCACGGCATCCTGTTCGGCGCGCCGGTGCCGCTGATGGTGAACGGCAGCCCCCTGGCCCCGCGCAAACGCATCTTCCTGGCCTGGAACAGCAGCCTGTCCGCCGCCCGCGCGGCCCATGCCGCCCTGCCCTATTTCAAGGTCGCGGAAGAGGTGGTGATCGGCTGCTTCGACCCGGACATGAGCGACACGCGCGACGGCGAGGACCCCGGCGCGGACATGGCCGCCTGGCTCAGCCACCACGGCTGCACCGTCACCCTGTCGCAATTTCCCAGCGGCGGCCGCGATACCGGCTCCGCCATTCAGGACCGCGCGCGCGAGGCCGGCGCGGATCTGGCGGTGATGGGCGCCTACGGCCATTCCCGCCTGCGCCAGGCGGTGTTCGGCGGCACCACCCGCAGCCTGCTGGAGCAGACCGCCCTGCCGGTCCTGTTTGCCCATTGACCCGCAGCCGCCGCCCAGCCGCAAGGGAGCAGCCGATGACGGACCCCGCCGCGTTCAATGCCTATAAACCCGCTGAAATCGCCGCACTGGTGGAAACCGCCGGCGTTGCCAAGGCGCGGCTGCCGCTGCCGCAGATGTTTGTGCTGGCGATGCTGGCGGGCGCCTTCATCGGCTTTGGCGCCGCCGCCTATACCACTGCGATGACCGGCGCGGACAGCGCGTCAGGCCCGGTGCGGGTGCTGGGCGGCGCGGTGTTCTCGCTGGGCCTCATTCTGGTGGTGGTGGGCGGCGCCGAGCTGTTCACCGGCAACGTGCTGATGGTGATCGCCGCGGTGGACCGCAAGATCCGGCTCAGGCGGCTGTGGCGCAGCTGGGCCATCGTCTATGCCGGCAACCTTGCAGGCGCCGCAGGCCTCGCCGCCGCCTTTGCCTTCACCGGCCTGCTGGACGGCCCGGCGGGCGCCACCGCCGCCCGTATCGCCGAGGCGAAATCCGCCCTTTCCCCGGTGGAGGCCTTTCTGCGCGGCGCCCTGTGCAACGGGCTGGTGTGCCTGGCGGTCTGGCTCTCCTTCGCGGCCCGCACGGCGGCGGGCAAGATCCTTGCGGTGCTCTGGCCGATCACCGCCTTTGTGCTCCTGGGGCTGGAGCATTCGGTGGCCAACATGTTCTTCTTCCCGCAGGGCTGGGCCGCCGGTGCCGATGTTTCCCTCCATGCCGCTGCGGCCAATCTGTTCTGGGTGACGCTGGGCAATATCGCGGGCGGCGCCGGCGGGGTCGCCTTTGCCTACTGGTTCGCCTATCTGGGCCGCACCGCCCCGGCGGCCGGCAAGGCGCAGCGCAAGCGGTGACGCCCGCTCAGCGGGCCGCGGCCCCGTCGCTTGCGGCCTCCGCCAGATAGGCCACCCGCCTTTCCGCCCGCTTGTCGTCGACCATGCCGCAAACCGTCCAGCGGACCGGCCTGATGCCGCAGAACTTCAGGATGTTGCGTTCGAAACTGCGCAGCGAATGGGCAAAGTAGAACCAGCGGTAGAAAGCGGACGGCATCCCCATGGTGACGATGATCCGCGCGCTCTTCCCCTTCAGCTTGGGGTGCCAGCCCTTATCTCCGACGGTAAAGGCGAACTGCTCGCGGAACACCTGTTCCAGCCAGGCCTTCAGCAGCGCGGGCATGGTGCCCAGCCACAGCGGATAGACAAACACCAGGTGATCCGCTGCTGCCACCGCCTGCTGGCCGCGGGCAACATAGTCCGGCAGTTCTTCCGCTTGCCATTCTGCGCGGCTGCGCAGGCAGGTAACGCCGCTGGCGGCCACCTCGATGACCTCCACTTCATGGCCCGCGTCCCTGGCGCCCTTGGCATAGCTCTGCGCCAGCGCGTGGCAGAAATGCGCCTGGCTGCTGTCCGGGTGGCCCTGAATGATCAGTATCCGTGTCATGTGTTCTCCCCCTTGCCGCCCATCCGCCGCACCTCCTGCAGCAAGGCTATGTATCCGGTAAGGTCCGTCAGGGTGATCACCCCCAGCAGGCGGCCCTTGTCGGTGACCAGAAACTTGCGCCGCCCGGTCTCCGAGATCTTCCGCATCAGCGCATCGGCCTGCATCTGAGGCGCGACCGAGTTGCTGCCGTCGGGCGGCTGATAGACCTCCTCCACCGGAGTCTGCGCCCACCGCTCCTGCGGCACCCGCGCTAGGTCCTGGGTGTCGGTGCAGCCCAGCAGCACGCCCTGCTGCACCACCGGCACAAAGCTCTTGCGCTCGGGCAGCAGCACTTGGTTCGCCAGCGCCTGCAGGCTGATCTCCGGGCCCACGGTCACCGGATCGCGGGTCATCAGGTCGGCCACGGTCTTGCCCTTGAAGGCGGCGGTTTGCAGCTGATGGGCATAGGTGCCCTTGGCCGCCGACAGCACAAAGACCCCGATCAGCACCTGCCACAGCGCCGCCACCGGATTGCCGGAGAACAACCCAAGCAGCCCGTAGAGAATAAGCGCATAGGCAAAATAGCTGCTGATCCGGGTGGCGGTCCGGGTCGCCGCCAGCAGGTCGCGGCTGCGGCTCCACAGCCAGGCCCGCAGGATGCGGCCGCCGTCCAGCGGAAAGGCCGGCACCAGGTTGAACACCGCCAGCACCAGGTTGATCAGCGCCAGATAGCCCAGCACCGGGTTCAGCGCCCCGCCCGGCACCAGCGCCCAGCCGATCTGCGCCAGCAGCCAGAAGCCAAAGGCCAGCGCAAAGCTCATCAGCGGCCCGGCGATGGCAATCCAGAATTCGCTGACGGCGGTCTTGGGTTCCGAGCCCAGCTCTGCCACGCCGCCGAAGATGAACAGGGTGATGCCCTTGATCTCCACCCCGAACCGCCGCGCCACCACGGAATGCGACATCTCGTGCAGGATCAGCGAGGCAAAGAAGCCGAGCATCGCCAGAACCGCCAGCAGCAGGTAAACCGCCTGCCCCGCCCCGGGATAGGACATCGGAAAGAACTGCGTGGCCAGGCTCCAGGTGATCAGCGCCGCGATCAGCAGCCAGCTGGGGTCGACCTTGATGTCAAACCCCTGCAGCCGCGCGATCCTGACTGCGTTTGAGAACATGAAACTCCCCCCTCCTGCCGCAATTAATAGCGCTGCCGCGCCGATCCCCCATTGATCCGGCTCAACCCCGGAACAGGCTGCCCGCGCCATAGGCCAGCGCCGCCGCGCAGGAGCCGATCAGCAGCGTTTCCAGCCCCGAAATCCACCAGGGCGACAGCGACCAGATGCTTTTGCTGGCGCCGATGGCAAAAAACACCAGCCCCGTCGCCGCCGAGGCCAGCAGGAACGGGTCCGGCAGTCCCAGGATGAACGGCAGCAGCGGCACGATCCCGGCCAGCATGAAGGCCAGAAACGTGGTCAGCGCCGCCGCCACCGGGTTGGGCTCCGCAGGCCCCAGCCCGTATTCGCTGGCCAGCATCAGCGAAATCCACTTCTCGGGCTTGGCCGCCACCGCCTTCACCGCGCCCTCCAGCACCCCGCCGCTCAGGCCCAGCTCCTGCAGAATCTGGCGCAGCTCCTCGCGCTCGCCCTCCGGATAGTCGCGGATATGGCTTTGCTCCACCCGGTACAGCCGCCGCCGGTCGTCCAGATCCGCCTTGGTCCCCAGGTAATTGGCGGCGGCCATCGAAAAGCCGTCCGCCAGCACATTGGCAATCCCCAGCGCGATGATCACTGACGAGTTAAACCCCGCCCCCTCGACCCCCGCCGCAATGGCAAAGGTCGTCACCGCGCCGTCGATGCCGCCGTAAACCGCATCCCGCAGCCGCCCCTCCTTCCTGCTGCCTTGCAGGCGGCGGGCGATCTCTTCCCTGCTGTGCCCGTGTTCCGCTTTCATGGCCCCATGATCCGCCAAGCGGGCCCCCGCCGCCTTGAGCGAGGTCAAGCCGTTGCCGCTGTGCGGCGCCGCATAGTTTTCCATCAAGGCTCCGCCAAGCCTTTGATTTTGTGCCAGCGGAGAACTCACGCTCGCACCAGTCTTTCCTGTTGCGACCCATAGGTTTTCCATCGACGGAAGCAGACTTTCATGTCCCGGGCAGCGAAAGCCTGGACCTGTCGCGGAATTCCTCGGTCGGCCGTGATGCCATCTGTGTTCGCCTTTGCGACACGATACGTGGTCAAAGGAGCGGCACAATCCCGCGACAGGTCCAATTCTGAAATCACGAACTCGCGCAGCACCGGCCAAAGTGAAAATTCGCTGCGAACTGCTTCAAAGGCGGCGAACTGCGCATTTTGCCTGCGGCAATCCATAGGAAGGGCGGAAAGCGGCTCTCTGTTTGCGGGATCG